>DATHLL010000186.1:0-3006 GCA_035488195.1 Candidatus Elarobacter sp.
CGGAGGACGCGATCGCGGCGCGCTTCGTCACCGCGGCGATGTCGCTCGGCGCGCTCGGTCCCGAGGCGCACGAGGCGGTCGCGCTCGGCGCGAAGCTCGCCGGCGCGCGCAGCAACGGCGGCGAGGGGGGCGAGGACCCGACGCGCACGCTGAACGCGATCAAGCAAGTCGCGTCAGCGCGGTTCGGCGTCGCGCCCGAATACCTCGCGACCGCCGACGAGCTCGAGATCAAGATCGCGCAGGGCGCGAAGCCGGGCGAAGGCGGGCAGATCCCCGGCTTCAAGGTGACCGAGGAGATCGCCGCGCTGCGCGGCGCCGTGAAAGGGCAGTCGCTCGTCTCGCCGCCGCCGCACCACGACATCTACTCGATCGAAGATCTCGCGCAGTTGATCTACGACCTGCGCCGCGCGAACGCGAAGGCGAAGATCGCGGTGAAGCTGGTCGCGCAGTCCGGGATCGGCTACGTCGCGAGCGGCGTCGCGAAGGCGCGCGCCGACGTCGTGCACGTCGCGGGCCACGACGGCGGGACCGGCGCATCGCCGCTCGGCTCGATCAAGCACGCCGGGCTGCCGTGGGAGCTGGGTCTGGTCGAGACGCACCACACGCTGGTCACCAACGGCCTCCGCGGGCGGGTGAAGCTGCGCGTCGACGGCGGCTTCAAGACCGGCCGCGACGTGATCCTCGCGGCGATGCTCGGCGCCGACATGTTCGGCTTCGGCACCGCGCTGCTGATCGCGCTCGGCTGCATCTACGCGCACCAGTGCCACCTGAACACCTGCCCGGTCGGGATCGCGACGCAGGACGCGGTGCTGCGCGGCAAGTTCCCGGGAAGCGCCGAAGACGCCGCGACGTTCCTGCGCTTCGTCGCGCGCGACGTGCGCCGCCGGCTCGCCGCGCTCGGCGCGCGCTCGCTCGACGAGATCCACGGGCGCGGCGATCTGGTGAAGCCGCGCTACGACCGCGCGGGCGGCGTCGATCTCGACGAGCTGCTGCGGCTGCCCGACACGCGCGCGCCGAAAGACTTCGCGCCGCTCGACGCGGCGCACCTCGACGACGAGGCGGTCGCGGGCGGGACGCAGCGGATCACGCCGGCCGACCGCGCGGTCGCGGCGCGGATCGCGTACGACCTCACGCTGCGCCGGATGCGCGGCGAGCACGTCACGCCGGCGATCTATCGCTACGAGGGCAGCGCCGGGCAGAGCTTCGGCGCGTTCCTCGCGCACGGTCTGACGCTGGTGCTCGACGGCGAGGCGAACGACGGGGCCGGCAAGGGGATGAGCGGCGGCACGATCGTCGTGCGCGGCGCGGGGAGGCCCGACGAGCCGGCGATCGGCAACGCGTGCTTCTACGGCGCGCGCGGGGGCGAGGCGTACGTGCGCGGTGCGGCCGGCGAGCGGCTCGCGGTGCGCAACAGCGGCGCGACGGTCGTCGTCGAAGGCGCCGGCGACCACGCCTGCGAGTACATGACGAAAGGCACCGTCGCGATCCTCGGCACGACGGGCCGCAACCTCGCGAGCGGGATGACCGGCGGCGAGCTGTTCGTCCCGTGCGACGACGCATCGCGCCTCGGCCCCACGCCGCTGATCGCGCACGAGCTGGACGACGGCGCGCGTGCGCGCCTGCGCCACCTGCTCGAGCGCCACGCGGCCGCGACGGACTCGCCGCGCGCGCACGAGCTGCTGCGCGACGCGCGCGGCGTCGACGGCTTCGTTCGGCTCGCCGTCCCGATCGCGCAGCCCGCGCCGGTTCTGACCGCCACGCCGTAAGGATAGGCCGGCATCCGGAGCGAAAGCGCCGCCGCGATGGCGACTGCGGATGCCGCGTTCGGTACTCCGGCGCGCAGGTGCGTTGCGTGCCGGGTACCTATCACGACCCCGTTCTGCGTCGCGTGCGGCGCCGACGCCGGCGGACTGCGCCTGCCGCTGGTCGAGCCCTCGCCCGAGGTGCGGCGCCAGCTCGGACGACTGAACGTCGGGGCGGCGCTCCTGCCGGGGATCTGGCCGTTCGCGCACGGCGCGCCGGTCCTCGGCGTGCTCTGGTGGCTCTTCGCGCTGCCGCTGCCCCCGGTCGCGATCGGCATCATGGTCTATCTGCTCTTCAACGGGAACCGCATCGCGCTGCAGCGGCGGCGGTTCCGCGACGAGGACGACTTCGTGCACGTCCAGCGCGCGTGGACGATCGCCGGGGTGATCGTGCTCCCGTTCGCGCTGCTGGCGCTCGTGGGTTTCGCCGTGCTGGTCTTCATGCTGCTCTTCGTCTCCGCCGACGCGCAGATGGCGGCGCCCGTCCCGTGACCGCGACGAGCGGAGATTCGCCCGCATCCTGCTGGTCGTGCCGCGCGGCGGCCGCGGGTCCGTACTGCGGGACCTGCGGTGCCGACCTGACCTCGGCGACGCGCACCTGGCAGGACGGCATCTATCTCGGACGCCGGGCGGCGCTCTACCGCCGAGCCCCGCAGGAAGTGCGGACGCTGATGCCGCTGCTGCTGGAGCCGTTTCGCCACCTCGACGCGATCCCGCGGAACACGTGGCGCGGAATCGTGCTGACGGCCGTGCTCGGCGTCGCGCCGCTGAGCTTCGTCGTCCTGTTGCAGCGGCACGAGCTTCCCGCGTTCTGGGCGATCGGATTCTATTTCTCGCTGCTCTGGGCGCTGTTCTTCGGCGCCGCGTTCCACAGCACGGGGATCCGCTGGCGCAAGGCGCTCTTCGCGTACTTCGGCACCTCGCTGATCGGGATGACGCTGCTGACGCTCGCGCTGATCCTCAACGTGGAAGCGATCCGCGATCCGTTCATCGCGGCGCAGAACCCGCTGATCTCGATCCCGGCCTCGATCCTCTTCATCGGGTTCCCGGAAGAGCTGACGAAGGCGCTGGTGCTCTTTGCGATGTGGCGCTTCTTCGGCGTGCCGGGGCTGCGCACGTTCCTGTTCTACGGGCTCGTCTCCGGACTCGGATTCGGGATCTCCGAAGGCATCGGCTACCAAGTCGGCCCGTACGCGGCGGCGGC
>DATHLL010000187.1:0-7388 GCA_035488195.1 Candidatus Elarobacter sp.
GAAGCGCGCGGCGGCGCGCCTGATCGCGGAGGGAGGCGTCCGCGTCGACGGCGCAACCGTGACCGACCCCGCCGCCCGCTGGACCGCCGACGGCCCCGCGGTGCTCCAGGTCGGCTCGCGCAAGTTCGTTCGAGTCACCCCCTCGCCGGAGATAACGTAGCAGCAATGGCGTCCCACAAACCGGCGGCCTCGGCGGCCGCGATCACCTACACCCCGGCTCGGCGGGTCGACGGCCCGACGTTCACCTGCCCGCGCTGCGACCGCGTCTACCCGTATCCGGTCGATCACGGCCCGCCGGTGCGCTGCGAGTGCGGCTGGTGGTACACCAATCTCGGCCACGGCAAGATCGTCGAGGAGTTCCGCCCGCGCATCGGCGGCGCGAAACCCTCAGGCCCGGAAGCGGCCGCCGCCCCGGGCGCCGCGCACCACTAGCCGAGGCGTTCGGCGAGCCCGCGGACGTCGTCGGCGCTGAGCACGTAGGTCTCGCCGCAGAAGTCGCAGGTCGCCTCGGTCTCCGGCTGCTCGCGCGCGATCTTCGCGAGCTCGTCCTTGCCGAGCCCGAGCAGCGCGGTCTCCACCTTCTCGCGCGTGCAGCGGCAGTCGAAGCGCACGCCGAACGCGTCGAACACCTTCACCTCGAGATCGCCGGCGACGGCGCGCAGCAGCTCGTCGGCGCCCGCGCCGTCGACGATCTGCTTCGTCACCGCGTCCATCGCGGCCGCGTTGCGCTCGAGCGCCGCGACGGTCGCGTCGTCGGCGCCGGGAAGGACTTGCGCGATCACGCCGCCGGCGGCGCGGATTCCGCTGGGATCGGCGAGCACGCCGAGCGCGACGACGCTCGGGATCTGCTCCGAGTTCGCGAGATACGCCGCGACGTCGTCGCCGATCTCGCCCGAGGCGAGCGGAACGATCCCGCTGTACGGCTGGCCGACTTCGTACGTCTTCGTGACCTGCAGCTTGCCGTTGCCGACGGCGCGCGCGACGTCGAACTTGCCGCGCGCGTTGAGCGGCAGATCGGTGCGGCCGTTGCGCGCGTAGGCGCGCGCGCCGATGAGGTGGTCGCCGGCGTTCCACGCGTCGGCGGTGAGCGCGCCGATCGGGCCGTCGCCGACGATCTGCAGCGTCAGGCGTTCGCGGCCGGTGAGCGAGGTGCCGAGCAGGGCGGCGGCGGTCAGCAGGCGGCCGACGGCCGCGCTCGCGGTCGGCGCGAGGTCGTGGCGCTCGCGCGCCTCGCGCACGAGTCCGGACGTGACCCCGGCCGCGAGCGATACGGTGCCGCGCGCGGCCGAGGCAGTGACGATGCGATCCATCGCTCCCCACAACCGCCGGGGCGGGAGGAGGGTGTCGCATGCAAGCGTATCCTCTCCCCGTGACCAAAGCCGATATCGTCGACTCAGTGGCCGATCAGCACGAGCTTTCGAAACGGCAGGCCGGCGAGATCGTCGACCTGATCCTCGACGAGATCACGTCCGCGCTGAAGCAGGGCGAGAAGGTGCAGCTCATCCCCTTCGGCAGCTTCGTGATCAGGGAGCGCCGCGCGCGCACCGGCCGCAATCCGCAGACCGGCGAAGTGATCAAGATCGCCGCGCGCAAGATCCCCGCCTTCAGCGCGGGCAAAGGCTTGAAAGACGCCGTCGGCGGCACCAAACGCGGCGGCGCAAAAAAAGCCGCCCGCAAATAAACCCGTACGCATCCTTCGAAAAACTGACGAGCCCTCACGCGAGGGCTCGTTTCGTTGTCGCGCTATGCCGTGCGTGCCGCGAGCACCGGTTCGTAGACGCGTTTGGCGATGAAGAGGTCGAGGAGGTCGCGGTCGACCTTGCCGCGGTTCGCGAACTCGCCGACCAGGATGTCGAGCGCGCGCTCGACGCTGATCGCGGGTTTGTAGGGGCGGTCGTTCGCGGTCAGCGCGTCGAAGATGTCGCTGATCGTCAGCATGCGGACTTGCGGGACGATCTGCGAGCCCTTGAGGCCGCGCGGGTAGCCGGTGCCGTCGAGGTGCTCGTGGTGGCCGTACGCCATCTCGGGGACGCGCTGCCACGGTGTCTTCGTCCACGGGATCTCGCGCAGGAAGTAGAACGACTGCGTGACGTGCTGCTCCATCGTGCGGCGCTCCTCGCCGGAGAGCGAGCCGCGCGCGATGTGCAGGAAGTCGAGCTCGGACTCGTCGAGCAGCGGCCGTTCGCCTTGGAGATCGCGGTACGTCATGCGCGCGAGCGCCGCCAGCGCGTCGCCGATCTCGGCCGGGACGACGCGCGGCTCGTTCGCGTTCTCGACCGTCGCCAGGAGCTCGCGCAGCGCGGCGCGCCGGCGCTCGTCGGACGTCTGCTCCATCGCGAGCAGGAAGCGCAGCCGGATCGTGTCGAGCCGGCCGTCGGGGAGCTTCTTCGCCTTCCCGAAGATGTACTCGGGGACGGCGACTTTTCCGAAGTCGTGCAGCAGCGAGGCGTAGCGCATCTCGCGGATCTGGTCGGCGTCGAAGTGCAGGTCGGCGAAGATCCCGCTGCGCACCGCGTTCACCGCTTCGGCCTGGCGGACCGTCAGCTCGGCGACGCGCGAGGAGTGGCCCTGCGTCGACTTGTCGCGCACTTCGATCGCCTTCACCGACGCGCGCACGAACTGCTCGAAGAGCTCCTGGATCGAGTCGAGCAGCGCCTTGTTCTCGAGCGCGACGCCGGCCTGGGAGGCCAGCGAGTGCAGCAGGTGCTCGTCGCGCGCGCTGAACGGCTCGACGACCTCCTCGGTGTGCGCGGTCGACGTCAGCACCAGATCGAAGTCGGGCTTCCGGTTGATGAGCATGATCACGCCGACGATCGCGTCCTTGTGGTCGCGCATCGGGACCGCGAGGACCGACATCGTCCGGTAGCCGTTCGCGTCGTCGAAGCTGCGGTTCACGCGGTACTCGGCGCCGGGCGGGATCGCGTACGCGTCGTCGATCCGCACCGTGTCGCCGCTGAGCGCGACGTAGCCGGAGATCGACGTCCGCGAGAGCGGCAGCACCGCGCCGAGATACGTCCCGTCGTCGCTCGGGCCGGTCTGCGCGACCGCGAAGCGCAGCACGCGCTCGCCGTCGCGGCCGTCCTCGAGCAGGTACAGCGAGCCGGAGTCGGCGCGGGTGAGCTGGCGCGCGCTGCGCACGATCGTCTGCTGCAGCGTCGTGACGTCGCGCTCCGAGGAGAGCGCGAGCCCGATGTTGATCAGCCGCTCGCTCTCGCCGTGCGCGGCGCGCAGCGCCTCGCCGGCGGCGACCGTCGCCGCGGCGGCGCGCACGGTCGCGACCAGCGCCGCCCCGTCGGCCGGCGCGACGATCCAGCCGCCGACGTACGGGTTCGCGGCGAGCCAGACGTTCTTCGTCTCGCGCTCGGCCAGGACGACCGTCGTCGCCGGCTGCGCCTTCGCGATCAGCTCGAGCGCGTTCGCGACCATCGCCGGCGGCCCGAGGGAGAGCAGGCGCGTCTCGTCGATCAGGTAGACGACATAAGCCCCAGGGTCGTCGCCGGAGTACGGAAACCGGCCCTCGCGGTACACGATCCCCGCGGCGTCGAGTGCGCCGAAGCTCGCCGGACCGAGCTCGAGGCCGGCCGGGTACACGAGAACGAACGCCGCTTCCTTGGCAATGGTGCTGGCGACCAAACGGAGAGCCTCCTCCTGAGGTTGTCGTCATCCTACCCCGCCGCCAACAGCGGCCTAACGGTATCCGGGGGCGCCAGGCCCCTGCGTCGAACCGCTCGCCGGATGACCGAAGACGTGATCGCGTCGCGCGCCCGCGCGCTCGCCGGTGCGCTCGCCGAGGCCGGGTTCGCCCGCCTCCGCGTCCGCGACGGGGACACCGAGATCGAGCTGCGCCGCGCCCCGCGCACGCCGGCGGCCGTCGCGCCGGCCGCTGCGACCGGGAACGGCGCCCCCGCACCGGCCGCCGAGCGCGCCGAACGGCGCGCGGACCTGATCTCCAGCGACGTCGTCGGCGTCGTCCGGCTGGGGCGGCCGCCGGTCGCGGAGGGCTCGACGCTCGACGGCGACCGCGAGCTCGCCTACGTCGAGACGCTCGGGATCCGCAACCCGGTCCGCTCGCGCGGCGGCGGGCACGTCACCGCGGTCTTCGTCACCGAGGGCCAGCCGGTCGAGTACGGCCAGCCGCTCTTCGCCATCGAACGCTGATGCTCAAGAAAGTCCTCATCGCCAACCGCGGCGAGATCGCGCTGCGCATCAACCGCGCCTGCCACGAGCTGGGCGTCGCGACGGTCGCGATCTTCTCCGACGCCGACCGCATGTCGCTGCACGTCCGCCACGCCGACGAGGCGTTCTGCGTCGGCCCCGGCCCGGTCGTGCGCTCGTACCTCAACATCCCGAACATCATCTCGGCCGCGCTGATCAGCGGCTGCGACGCGATCCATCCCGGCTACGGGTTCCTCGCCGAGAACGCGCGCTTCGCCGAGATCGCCGCCGACCACGGGCTGACGTTCATCGGGCCGAAGCCGTCGGTGATCAACGCGATGGGCGACAAGGCGACGGCGAAGCGGCTGATGCGCGAGGCCGGCGTCCCGACGACGCCGGGGAGCGACATCGTCGCCTCGGTCGACGAGGCGCGCGCGGTCTGCGAGCAGATCGGCTACCCGGTGCTGCTCAAGGCGACCGCGGGGGGCGGCGGCAAGGGGATGCGCGCGGTCACCGCGCCGGAAGAGCTTCCGACCGCGTTCGCGACCGCGCAAGCCGAGGCGGAAGCCTCGTTCAAAGACGGCCGGATGTACGTCGAGAAGCTGATCGTCAACCCGCGCCACGTCGAGGTGCAGGTGCTCGCCGACGAGCACGGCGGCGTCGTCCATCTCGGCGAGCGCGACTGCTCGGTGCAGAAGCCCTCGCACCAGAAGCTGATCGAGGAAGCGCCGGCGCCGGTCCTCGACGAGGCGATCCGCGCGCGGCTGCACGACGTCGCGACGACGGCGACGCGCGCGGTCGGCTACACCAACGCGGGGACGCTCGAGTTCCTGGTCGCGGGCGATGACGTGTACTTCATGGAGATGAACACGCGCATCCAGGTCGAGCACCCGGTCACCGAGCTGATCTACGGCGTCGATCTCGTCAAGGAGCAGATCCGCATCGCCTCCGGCGAGCATCTCGGCTTCATGCAGGAGGATCTCCACCCGCACGGCCATGCGATCGAGGTGCGCGTCAACGCCGAGGACCCGAACAACAACTTCGCGCCGGCGGCCGGGACGCTGACGACGGTCGTCTTCGCCGGCGGACCGGGGATCCGCGTCGACACGCACGTCTACGGCGGGGCGATGGTCCCGCCGTTCTACGACTCGATGCTGGCGAAGATCGTCGCGGTCGGCCGGACGCGCGAGTCGGCGATCCTGCGGATGGAACGCGCGCTGAGCGAGACGCGTATCGAAGGCGTGAAGACGACGGTCGACTTCTGCCGCGAGCTGATGGAGGACCCGGAGTTCCGCGCGGGCGGCATCGGGGTCGGCTGGCTGCCGGCGTTCCTGGCCCGGAGAGCGGCGGCGGTTTGATCCGATGGCTTCGTTCTCACGGCGTCACGGGCGCGAGGTCGCGCTCCAGGCGCTCTACGGCGCGGAGGTCGGAAAGCGTCCGCCCGACGAGATGCTGACCGAACTGCTCGCGCGCGACGAGGGTTCCGAAGGCCGCTCGTTCGTGCGGGACCTCGTCATGGGCACTCTCGACAACGAAGAGGAATCCGACGCGGTCATCGCGCCGCTGCTCGAGGGCTGGACCCTCGACCGGCTCCCGACGATCGACCGCATCATCCTGCGCATGAGCGCGTTCGAGCTGAACCACCGCAAGGAGACCGATCCCGCCGTCGTGATCAACGAAGCCGTCGAGCTCGCGAAGAAGTTCTCCACCGAGGACTCCGGCCGTTACGTCAACGGCGTGCTGGCGCGCGTCCTGACGGGGGCGCACTCCGTACCGGAGCTACGGGGAGGAACGGACCTGTGAGCCGCACGATCGCCGGGCCGCGCACGGCGGTGCGCCGCCGCACGGCGAAGCGCAAGCGCGGCGGAGGCGGCGCGTGGCGGATCGTCGGCCGCATCGTGAAGACGGCGTTCATCCTGGCATTGTTCGCGGTGCTGCTGTTCGTCGGGATCGTGGCCGGGATCGTCGCGTCGTACTCGCGCAACCTGCCCGACATCAACCGGATGGCGGACTACCAGCCCTCACGCTCGACGCGCGTCTTCGCGCGCAACGGGATCGCGCTGGCCAACCTCTACAAGGAGAACCGCACCTGGGTCCCGCTCGACCACGTACCGGTGATGGTGCGCAACGCGTTCCTCGCGACCGAGGACGCGCACTTCTACCAGCACCACGGGATCGACATGACCGGGATCGTCCGCGCCGCGCTCGCCGACTACCGGCACGAGCGCCTGCAAGGCGCCTCGACGATCACCCAGCAGCTCGCGCGCCGGCTCTTCCTCTCCGACGAGTTCTCGTACACGCGCAAGATCCAGGAAGCGCTCCTCGCGATGGAGATCGAGCGCTACTACACCAAGGAAGAGATCCTCGAGCGCTATCTCAACATCATCTACTTCGGCTCCGGCGCGTACGGCGTCGAGGCCGCGGCGCACACGTACTTCGGGACCGACGTCGGCCATCTCTCGCTCGCGCAGGCCGCGATGATCGCGGGGCTCCCCGCGGCGCCCTCGGACTACTCGCCGCACGTGAGCCTCGAGCGCGCCAAGAACCGCCAGCACCACGTGCTGCAGCGGATGGTCGACGCGGGATTCATCACGGCCGCGCAGGCAGCGCACGCGGAGCACAGCTCGCTGCACCTGCTCGGCGAACGGCCCGAAGGCTTGCAGTCGTACCGCTATCCGTACTTCACGACCTACGTCACGCATCTGCTGGAGCAGCAGTTCGGGACGCAGGCGACGTTCGAGGGCGGGCTGCAGGTCTACACGACGCTCGACCCCGCCATGCAGGACGCGGCGCAGGACGCGGTCTCGTGGGGGATCGGCCGGGCCGCGGCCGAGGGGATCGGCGCGCACCAAGGCGCGCTGGTCGCGATCCGCCCGTCGACCGGCGAGATCCTCGCGATGGTCGGCGGCGCGACGCCGTTCTCGTTGACGAACCAGTTCAACCGCGCGTGGCAGTCGCACCGCCAGCCGGGCTCCTCGTTCAAAGCGTACGTCTACACCGCGGAGGTCGACGCGGGGCATCCGCCGACGACGATCGTCGAGGACACGCCGGTCAGCTACCCGATGGGCGACGGCACGCGCTGGGCGCCGATGGACGACGACAACCGCTTCCTCGGCGCGATGACGCTGCGCTACGCGCTGGCGCAGTCGCGCAACGTCGTAGCGGTCAAACTCGCCGAGAGTCTGGGCGTCGACCGTGTGATCGAGTACGCGAAGCGGATGGGCGTTCGCGCG
>DATHLL010000188.1:0-3355 GCA_035488195.1 Candidatus Elarobacter sp.
ACGGGGCGGCCGAAGGGCGTGATGTACACGTACCGCGGCGCGTACGTCAACGCGCTGGCCGAAGTGTTCCACGCGGGGCTCCGGCCGGAGAGCGTCTATCTCTGGACGCTCCCGATGTTCCACTGCAACGGCTGGTGCTTCCCGTGGGCGGTGACCGCGGCCGGCGCGACGCACGTCGGCTTACGCCGCGTCGCTCCGGAGGGGATCAACGCGGCGATCGTGCACGACGGGGTGACGCACTTCTGCGCCGCGCCGACCGTCCTCATCGCACTCGTCCACCATCCCGAGACGCGCCCGTTCCCGCGCCGCATCGTGGTGACGACGGCCGGCGCGTGCGCGTCCCACTCGGGGCTGTGCCACGCGCACTCGGTGATCGGGCCGTAGACTTCGGTCAGGCCGTAGACGTGGTGCAGCTCGGCGCCGAGCGCCTCGATCTGCGCGATCGTCGCGGGCGCCGGCGGCGCGCCCGCCGTCGTGACGATCACGCGGTGCGGGAACGCGACGGTCTCGGCGTGGTTCACCAGCCCGATCAGCACCGTCGGCGCGGCGCAGAAGTGCGTCACGCCTTCACGGTGCACGCCGTGGTTGATCCCGGCGGCGTCGACCTTGCGCAGGCAGACGTGCGTCGCGGCCGCCGCGGTGACCGCCCACGGGAAGCACCAGCCGTTGCAGTGGAACATCGGGAGCGTCCAGAGATAGACGCTCTCCGGCCGCAGGTTCGCGTGGAAGATCTCCGCCAGCGCGTTCAGGTACGCGCCGCGGAACGTGTACATGACGCCCTTCGGCTTCCCGGTCGTCCCGCTGGTGTAGTTGATCGAGATCGTGTCGTCCTCGGCGACCTCGCGCGGCACCAGCGCGGCGGCGTCGGCGTCCGCGAGGACGCGCTCGTAGTCGAAGGCGCCCTCGCGCGCCGTCTCGCCGGGCGCCGCGACGCGCACGCGCGGGATCGCGGTCGCGAGGCGTTCGACCAGCCCGTCGAGCTCGTGATCGTGCAGCAGCAGCGAGGCGCCGCAGTGGCCGAGGATGTAGTCGATCTCGTCCGGCGCGAGGCGCGTGTTCAATGCGACGAGCACGCCGTTCGCGCGCGGCACCGCGAACGTCGCCTCGAGCACCATCGACGTGTTCGGCGCCAGCACCGCGACGCGCTCGCCCGAACGGATCCCCATCGACTGCAGCGCGGCCGCGAGCCGGTTCACGCGCTCGAGGAACTGCGGGTACGTCCGGCGCGCCTCGCCGTCGACGACGGCGGTCTTCTCCGGATAGACGGACGCCGAGCGCTCGAGGAAGTCGAACGGGTCGAGAGCACGCAGGTGGACGGCGGCGGTCGGTTCGGCGAGCATCTTCGGTCGTTCAGCGCGGCGCTCCGCCATCCTAGGCTCGCGCGCGGGCCGCATGGAATCTCCCGGCATGGCAGTACAGAAAGGCCGGACCTCGCGCGCGTCGGAGACCGCGACGCTCAAGGCCGGCGACCCCGCCCCGGATTTCACCCTGAAGTCGCACCTGGGCGAGGAGTTCTCGCTCGCCGCGCAGCGCGGGAAGAACGTCGTCATCGCGTTCTACCCGTTCGCGTTCACCGGGACTTGAAGCAGTCAAATGCCGGTGTACGAGCGCGAACAGGATCGCCTTCGTGCGCTGAACGCCCAGGTCGTGGGCGTCTCCGTCGATTCGCCGTTCGCCAACGCGAACTGGGCGCAGCAGCTCGGCGGGATCAGCTACCCGCTGCTGAGTGACTACTGGCCGCACGGCGCGGTCGCGCAGAAGTACGGCGTGCTGCGCGAGGCCGGCAGCGCGGAGCGCGCGATCTTCATCGTCGACAAGGACGGAATCGTGCGCTACATCGACGTCCACGAGCTCCGCGAGGTGCCGGACGAGTCGGTGATCTTCGGGGAACTCGAGAAGCTCCAGGCCGGCTAGCCCCCGGGGGCGGCCCGCGCGGTCTGGCGGCTATGTCCGAATTCGTTCGGACAGCCACTTGACCGCCGCCGGGCGGCGTGCTAGCGTGTCGGAAACCGAATTCGTTAGGTGTCTTCGAGGAGGTCCGATGGCGCGCCGCCGTTCCCCTGCGCTGACCGAGGTCGAACAGCGTCTGATGGAGATCGTCTGGGCCTCCGGACCGGTCACCGTCGGCCAGGTCGTCGAGGCGATCCCCGAGCCCGAGCGGCCGGCGTACAACACCGTTCAGACGATGATGAAAATCCTCGAGCGGAAGGGCTACGTGAAGCACCGCGCCGAGGGCCGCGCGTTCGTCTACCAGGCGATCGTCGGCCGCGACGCGGCGGCGCAGACCGCGCTCTCGAACGTCGTGCAGCGGTTCTTCGGCGGCTCGCCGCGCGAGCTGGCGCTGAACCTGATCCAGGGCGACCACCTGACCGAGGACGAGCTCGAGGAGCTCGAGGCGATCATCAAGCGCGCGAAAGACGAAGGCTGATGGACGCGCTGCTGCTCGCCGTCCTCAACGCGCTCTGGCAGGGCGCCGCGGTGATCGTGCTGGTCGCGCTCGCATTGCGCGCCGGGCTGCGCCGCAACGCGACGACCGCGTGCGTGGTGTGGAGCGTCGCGTTCGCCGTCGTCGCGCTGCTGCCGGCGATCGATCTCGTGCTGGGGCGGCCGCACGCGCCGGTCGCGCCTGCCGCACCGCGCACGGTGACGTTCGCCGTCGCGGACGAGCCGGGCGCGTCGAAGCACGCCTCCGTATCGACGATCGCAGCGTTCGTGCCGCGCGCGACCAACGCGGCCGATTCCGGCGCGGTCGTTCACTCGGATGCGGGTGCCGCGATGAAAGTGCGTGCGTCGTTCGTCGCGGCGACCTCGCCGATCTCGCTCGCGCAGCGGCTCGACGACGCGGCGGCACGAGCGGGGAGCGTCGCGACGGCGTTCGCGCATGGTTGGGCGCTCGTGCTGGTTGCGCTGTGGGCGCTCGTCTCCGGGACGCTCCTGCTGCGGCTGACCACTGCATACGGCGCGATCGCGCGGATGAAGCGCGGCGCGACGCCGCTCGGCGACGCGGTCGTCCTGGCGCGGCTGCGCGCCGCGGGACACCGCCGCCGCGCGGAGATCGCGTTTTCACCCGACGTCCAGATACCGTGCGCGATCGGCTTCCGCCGTCCGATGATCTTGATTCCGGAGCGTCTCGTGCGCTCGCTCGACGCCGACGATCTGGCGCGCGTCGTGCTGCACGAGTCGGCGCATCTGCAGCGCTACGACGACTGGACGAACGCGCTCGAGCAGCTCGTCTGCGCGGTGCAGTTCTTCCAGCCTGCGCTGTACGTCGCGCGGCGCAGCATCGATTTCGAGCGCGAGGTCGCCTGCGACGACCGCGTCCTCGAGGAAGCCGGCGAGCCAATCCGCTACGCCG
>DATHLL010000189.1:0-6201 GCA_035488195.1 Candidatus Elarobacter sp.
CCCGCGCCGTCGAACGCGCCGAGCTTCGTCTCGGTGTTCCCGACGTCGATGCAGAGCAGCACTACGCGCGCCCGTTCTTCTTCAGCTCGACGATCGCGTCCCAGAGCCGCGCGGCGAGCTCGCGCTTCGAGCCGCTGCCGAGATCCCTGCGCCCGTCCTCGCCCCACAGCAGCACCAGCGCGTTCGGGACCGCGCCGAAGCCGCGCTCGCCGCCGACGTCGTTGACGACGATCGCGTCGAGCTGCTTGCGCGCGAGCTTCTCGCGCGCGTTCGCCTCGAACGCCTGCGTCTCGGCCGCGAAGCCGACCAGGAACGTGCCGTCCTTGCGCGCGCCGAGGTTCGCCAGCACGTCGGGGTTCCGCTCGAGCGCGAGCGGCGGCGCGTCCTCGGTCTTCTTCACCTTGTGCGCGTGCGTGGCGGCGGGGCGCCAGTCGGCGACCGCCGCGGTCGCGATCGCGATCGTCGCGCCGGGCGCGCGCTCGCGCACCGCAGCGTCCATCTCGCGCGCGGTCGTGACGCGCGCGGTGCGCGCGCCGGCCGGCGGCTCGAGGTGCGTCGGACCGAGGACGAGATCGACCTCGGCGCCGCGCGCGAGCGCCTCGCGCGCGAGCTCGATCCCCTGCGTCCCGCTCGCGGCGTTCGAGAGGAAGCGCACCGGGTCGATCGGCTCGCGCGTCGGCCCGGCGGTGATCAGGACGCGCTCGCCGGCGAGATCGCGCCGGCGGTGCAGCGCGCCGGCGATCGCGGCGAGCAGCGCCTCCTCGTTCGCGAGCCGGCCCGCGCCGTGCTCGCGCTCGGCGAGGAAGCCCGACTCCGGCTCGACGATCGTCGCGCCGCGCGCGCGCAGCGTCGCGAGGTGCGCGCGGGTCGCCTCGTGCTCGAGCATCGCGGTGTTCATCGCCGGCGCGATCACCAGCTGCGCGCGCGTCGCGAGCGCGACGTTGGTGAGCAGATCGTCGGCGAGCCCGAGCGCGAGCTTCGCGAGCGTGTTCGCGGTGCACGGGACGACCGCGAGCACCTCGGCCTCGCGCGCGAGCGCGATGTGCGGGATCTCCTCGACCCGCTCCCACAGGGAGGTGTGCACCGGCCGCCGCGCGAGCGCCGCGAACGTCGCCGCGCCGACGAACTTCAGCGCGTCGGCCGTCATGACCACGTCGAGGACCGCGCCGCTCTGCACCAGCCGGCTGGCGAGCGCCGCCGCCTTGTACGCCGCGATCCCCCCGGTCACGCCGAGCACCACGCGCCGCCCGTTCACGGCCTGCCCTCCATGTCATCCTGAGCCTGTCGAAGGATGGGCTCGCCGATGAACTCGTTGTCGATAAGGCGCGTCGTGCCGGCCCACGCGCTCGCGATCGCGAGCGCCGGCGCGCGCACCGGGTCGCGCGCATCGAACGTCGCCGGATCGACGACGTCGAGATACGCCTCGCGCAGCGGCGCGGCGAGCTGCGCGCGGCCGCGCGCGAGCGCGCGCTCGCGGTCGGTCTCGCCGGCGCGGACGGCGGCGACGATCGCGTCGAGCGCGCGGTGCAGCGAGGGCGCCGCGGCGCGCTGCTCCGGATCGAGATAGACGTTGCGGCTCGAGAGCGCGAGCCCGTCCCGCTCGCGCACCGTCGGTGCGACGGCGAGCTCGAGCGGAAGATCGAGATCGGCGACGACGCGCCGCAGGACCGCGACCTGCTGCGCGTCCTTCGCGCCGAAGTAGGCGCGGTCGGGGCGGACCGCCGCGAACAGCTTCACGCAGACCGTCGCGACGCCGCGGAAATGTCCCGGCCGCAGCGCGCCCTCGAAGACCTCGCCGAGCGGCCCCGGATCGACGCTGGTCGCGAACCCGGGCGGATACATCGTCGCGGCGTCGGGCGCGTAGATCACGTCGGCGCCCGCTTCGCGCAGCGCGGCGACGTCGCCCTCGAACGCGCGCGGGTAGCGGTCGTAGTCCTCGTTCGGCCCGAACTGCAGCGGGTTCACGAAGATCGAGACCGCGACCGTCCGCGACTCCTCGCGCGCGAGCCGCACCAGCGCCAGATGCCCCGCGTGCAGCGCTCCCATCGTCGGGACGAGCCCGACCGGCCGCTCCGCCCCCGCCAGCGCCTCGCGCACCTCGGCCGCCGTGCGCGCGATCACCATCTCAAGAACAGACGACGCGAAGGGTCGTGCGCCCGATGACGAACGGTTGTCCCAGGTCGATCGGCTCCGGCTCGCCGAGCGGGCGTCCGCCCACGCGGGTCCCGTTCCGGCTGGCGAGGTCGGCCAAACGCAGGCGACCGTCCTGTTCCTGGTAGAGGCGCGCGTGTTTTCGGGAAATATACCGGTCGATCGTGATGCAGGCGGACGCCACCGCATCGTCACGGCCGATGGTGATCTCCCGCTCGAAAGCCCACGTCTTACCGTCGAGCGGACCGCTCATCACCTCGAGGACGTACATGACCGGGCCGCCTTCGCGCGAGCCGGCGCGCCGGTCCTCTCCAAGGGAAGAAGGCGATCGTGAACAACGACCAACTCCTCGAGATCGACCCCGAAGCGCTGCGCGCCGCCGAGTTCATGCAGGCGCAGGAGCTGCTGGGCGGGATGGTCGGCCGGCGCATCGTCTCGGCGCAGCTCGAAGAGACGCGCATCGCGATCGAGACCGACGACGGCTCGGTCTACTACTTCTACGGCTTCATGGGCGAGGACGCGTCGGAGTCGGAAGGCCGGTAACCGAGCGCCGCCGCTCCGCGCGAGCGCGGCGGCGAAGGGGTGTTCGATGAGGGGTGCGATCGCCGGCGGCCTCGCGCTGGCGGAGGGACTGACGCTGGCGCGCGTGACGGGGTGGCCCGCGGAGCGTGCGCGCGCGCTGCTGGCGGCGCC
This sequence comes from Candidatus Elarobacter sp., assembly GCA_035488195.1. Classification (GTDB taxonomy): domain Bacteria; phylum Vulcanimicrobiota; class Vulcanimicrobiia; order Vulcanimicrobiales; family Vulcanimicrobiaceae; genus Vulcanimicrobium. Next base: position 2,845 of record DATHLL010000189.1, read on the forward strand.
CGACTGGCGCGCCCGGCTGGGCGCGGCGCTGCGCGAGGACGCCGAGTTCCGCACTGCCGTCCTGCTCGCCAGCCGCGGCCTGCGGCCCGCGGTCGAGCGCGCGCTGCGCGGCGAGCCGCCGGCGGACCGCGAGGCGACGCGGCTGCTCGCGTACGCGGTCCGGATGGCGACCCGCACGACGCCGTTCGGGCTGTTCGCCTCGGTCGGGCCGGTCGCGTTCGGCACGGAAGAACGGCGCGTCGAACCGCTCGCCGGGCGCGCCGTCCACGCCAACGTCGACCACGGCTGGCTGGTCGGCGCGGTCGACGCGCTCGCCGAGCGCGACCTCACCGAGGGCGAGGACGTGGTGCTCGCGACGGCGACCGCGCTGCGCCGCGAAGGCGCCCGCTTCACGCTGCTCGACGAGCGCAAGGTGACCGGCGAGGCGAACGGGACGCAGTACCGCAGCGTGACGATCGCGGCGACGCCGCCGATCGCGTGCGCCCTCGAGCTCGCCGCCGGCGGGATGGCGAGCAACGCGCTCGCGGCCCAGGTCGCCGCGCGCTTCGGCGTCGACGCCCCGCGCGCGCGCAGCCTGGTGGCGAAGCTCGCGGCGGCGCGGTTCCTGATCCCGGCCGCCCGCCCGGCGCCGCTCGACGACGCGCGCGAGCGGCTGGCGTCGTTCGCGCCGGCCCAGCCCTCGCTGGCACCGCTCGCCGAAGTGCTGAACGAGGCGGCGCGGGAGCTCCGCGGCGTCCCCGGCCCGGCCGTGCTCGAAACGACCGCGGCCCGGTTGCGCGCCGCCGTCCCCGCCGAACCGTCCGAACCGGCGGCCGAGCCGCTCTTCGTCGACACCGCGCACGGCGAGCTGGCGCTGCCGCCGGCGGTGCGCGACGACGTGCTCGTCCTCGCCGACGTCCTGCTCCGCTGCGGCGCGCGCGAGCACCTCGACCCGTACCGCGAGCGCTTCATGGCGCGCTACGAGTCGGCCGAGCGGCTCGTCCCGCTGCTCGAGCTCGTCGGCCCGCACGGGATCGGGATCCCGGCCACGGCCGAGATCGCGCGCGAGCCGCTGACGCCCGCGCGCCGCGCCCGGCTCGCCGCGCTGGTCGGCGCCGCGCTGCGCGAGGGTGCGGGCGAGATCGCGCTGAGCGAGGCCGACTGGGCGGCGATCCGCCCCGACTCGCCGGAGCCGCCGCGCGGCTCGCTCGAGGTCGGCTTCCACGTCCTGGCGCCCTCGTTCGACGCGATCGCGGCGGGCGAGTACCGCATCGTCTCCTCGCCGCTGGTCGCCTCCGACGGCGCCGGCAAGACCACGGGCCGCTTCGCGAAGTACCGGGACGAGGCGTTTCGCGCGCGGCTGCGCGCGACGGTCGCCGCCGAAGCGCCGCCCGGCGCGATCACGGCCGAGCCGCTGTTCGTCCCGCAGAGCGCGCGCACGGGGAACGTGATCGCGCACCCGCTGGTCGCCGAAGCGGTCGTCCCGATCAACGCCCGCGCCGCCGGTGCCGACGCGATCCCGCCGGACGACCTGCTGGTCGGGATCGACGGCGAGCGCATCGCGCTGTGGTCGCGCGCGCGGAACCGGCGCGTCCATCCCGTGTGGCCGCACGCGTTCAACGTGCAGCTCGCGCCGCCGCTCGCGCGCTTCCTCGCGCTCGCGGCGCGCGACGGCGGACGGCTTCCGATGCCGCTCGACGCCGGCGACTTCGCGCTGCTGCCGTTCGTTCCGCGGATCCGGCTCGGGCGCGTCGTGCTGCGCCGCGCGACGTGGACCTTCCCGGCCGCGGAGCTGCGCGCGCGCGGGCTGGCCGCGCTCGCCGCCGAGCGCGCGCTGCCGCGCCGCGTGCTGTACGGCGAGGCGGACAACGTGCTCGTCGTCGACACCGCGAGCGCGGCGGGCGCGGCGCTGCTGGCCGATCAGACGCGCGCGCTCGCGCCCGGCGATCTCGTGCGGCTCGCCGAGGCGGCGGTCGACGACGGCGATCTGTGGCTGCGCGACGCGAGCGGCGCGCGGTATCCGGTCGAGCTCGTCGCGTCGGTGCGCGCGGACGCCTCGCCGAAGCCCGCGCGCCCGGCGCCGTTCGTCGTCGACGAGCGCGCGCGCACGCGGACGCCCGCCTCGCCGTGGTGCTATCTGAAGCTCTACGCGAACGGCCGCGAGTTCCGCGCGCAAGTCGCTCCCGAGCTGCTGCGCTTCGCCGAGGAGAGCGTCGCCTCGGGGCTCGCCGCGCGCTGGTTCTACGTCCTCTACGGCGACCCCGATCACCACGTGCGGCTGCGCCTGCGCGCGCGCGACGGCGCGGAGGCGGCGCCGCTGCGCGAGCGCGCGCTCGCGTTCGCCGAGCGGCTCGCCGCGTCGGGCGCGGTGAGCCGCTACGCGCTCGCGACGTACGAGCGCGAACTCGAGCGCTACGGCGGCGCCGAGGGGATCGCGCGCGCGGAGCGGCTCTTCCACATCGACAGTACCGACGCGCTGCGCGCGCCCGGCGCCGATCTGCTCGCCGGGCGCGAGCGCCTCGGCGCGCTGCTGCCGCCGCTGCTCGCCCTCTTCGACGCGCTGACGAACGCGGACGAGCGCGAGCGCTGGATCGCGGAGCGGCGTCCGTCCACCAAGCCGGCGACGCGCGACGAAGCCGAGGTGCTGCGCGCGTCGGCCGGCGCCGCGCCGCCCGATCCGAGCGACGAGCGCGTCGCGCTCGGGCGCGAGCTCGCCGCGTGCTGCGGCGAGGCCAACCCGTATCTCGACGTCGTCGACAGCCTGCTGCACATGCACCTCAACCGCCGCGGCGCCGGCGGCGAGGAGGAGACCGTCCTGCGGAGACTGCTGTGGAAAGCGCTGTTCGCGCGCAGCCGGCGCATCGCGTGAGCGCGCGCGCGCCGCTCTTCGCCGCCGACAAGGCACGGCGCGCGCTCGACGTCGCGGAGCGCGTCCGCACCGCGGCGGCCGCGGCGCTCGCGAACGAGCCCGGCCCGCCGGAATCGCTCGGGCGCCACGGCGGGACGGCGCTGGTGACCGAGGCGCTGGCCCGCGCCGGACGCGCCGGTTCCGCCGACGTGCGCGCGGCGCTGGAGCAGGCGCTGGTGTTCGCGCCCGACCGCCTGAGCCTGTACGGCGGCGCCGCCGGGCTGCTCGTCGCGATCGAGGCGATCGACCCGGAGCGCACGTCGCTGCGCGGCCCGCGCGAGAAGCTGCGCGCAGCGCTCGCCGCGGCGCTGCGCGACGCGCCGCCCGGTCGGCTCGACGCGATCGCGACGTACGACCTGATCTCCGGCCCGCCGGGCCTCGCGATCGCGCTCGCGCGCTCGGCGCGCGAGCCGGTCGAGGCGTTCGCGCCGTTCGCGCGCGCGTTCGCGGAGACCGTCGAGAACGCGCTC
>DATHLL010000190.1:0-15617 GCA_035488195.1 Candidatus Elarobacter sp.
GCCGGCCGGATTTGCGCCGGCGCAGCTCGTTCAATTTCGGCAAATGCTCGAGGACGCGCGCGATCGACCATTCGCCGGGCCTGCCGTTCTCTGCGAGCTGCAGGTTCTCGTACGTCGTGAGCGCGCCGAACATGCGCCGCCCTTCCGGAACGTAGCCGACGCCGAGCCGCGAAATCCGGTACGCGGGCCAGCCCAAAACCTCTTGTCCGAGCAGCTTGATCGAGCCGGATTGCGCCCTCGTCAACCCGAGAATGCTGCGCATCGTCGTCGTCTTGCCGGCGCCGTTTAGGCCGAGCAACGCGACGAGCTCGCCCTTGCCGACGTTCAACGAGACGCCCTTGAGAATGTGGCTCTTGCCGTAAAAGGTCTGGAGATCGTGTACTTGCAGCAGCGGCTCAGACACGCGCGATCACCTCACTTCCAAGATAGGCCTCGCGAACGGCTTGATTCGCCGAAATTTCTGCCGGCGTTCCTTCCGCCAGCAGCTTGCCGCGATCGAGCACCGTGATTTTTTCCGCGACATTGAGCACGACGCGCATGTTGTGCTCGACGAAGAGGACCGTCAGCCCGAGCCGCGCGCGCAGGTCGCGGATCACCGTCATGATGCGCTCGGTCTCCGCCTCGGCGAGCCCGGCCATCGGCTCGTCGAGCAGCACCAGCACCGGGTCGGTCGAGAGGCTCATCGCGATCTCGCACAGCCGCTGCGAGCCGTGCGCGAGCTCGGCGAGCGGGCGGTCGCGCTGCGCGGTGAGGTTCACGAACCCGAGCAGCTCGCCGACGCGCGCGTCGACGGCGCGCTTCGCCTCGCCGCCGGGCGTGCGCAGCCGGAACGCCTGCTTCGCGTGCGCGCGCACGCCGAGCCGCACGTTCTCGTCGACGGTCAGCTCGGGGAAGATGCTCGGCGTCTGGAACGTCCGCCCCATCCCCGCGGCGATCCGCTTCCAGTTCGGCGCGCGCGTCAGGTCGGCGCCGCGGAACGTCACCCGCCCGCGGTCCGGGAGCGTGAAGCCGGAGATCGCGTTGAAGAACGTCGTCTTCCCCGCGCCGTTCGGCCCGATCAGCGCGTGGATCGTCCCCTCGCGCACCGCGAGCGAGACGTCGTCGACCGCGCGCACGCCGCCGAACGCCTTCGTCACGTTCTCGGCGCGCAGCATCGCCGCGTCAGACGCCACGGCCGACCTCGACCGGCGCGTTCGGGTCGAACGCCGCGTTGACGTCGTCGGCGGTGAACGTCCCGGGCGCGCGGCGCAGCCGCTGCTCGATCGTGCCGAGGATCCCGCGCGGGAAGCCGAGGACGCACGCCACGAACAGCCCGCCGATGAAGATCTGCCAGAGCGGCGTGATCGTCGAGACGATGTCCTTGCCGAGGACGTAGATGAACGAGCCGAGCAGCGGCCCCCACAGCGTCCCGCCGCCGCCCAGGATCATCATCAGCACGAAGTCGCCGCTCTGGTGCCAGTCGAGCTGGAGCGGGTACGCGAAGTTGATCAGCAGCCCGAAGAGCGCGCCGCTGATCCCGGCCATCGCCGAGGCGATCAGCAGCGCGACGAAGATGAAGCGGTCGCTGTTGAGCCCGAGATACCGGACGCGCACCTCGTTCTGCCGGATCGCGACCAGCGTGCGGCCGAACGGCGAGCGCACCACCGCGCGGAACGCGATCAGCGCGGCGACGAAGACCGCCAGCGCGACGTAGTAGAACGCCGTCTCCTTCACCTGGACGTGCGCGAGCGCGACCGGCGGCCGCGGGAAGTTCATCCCGTCTTCGCCGCCGGTCACGTCGGTGTACCGGTAGGCGATGAAGTAGAACACCTGCCCGAACGCGATCGAGAGCAGGCCGAAGTAGATCCCGCGCCGCCGCAGCAGGAACGGTCCGAGGATCAGGGCGCCGGCGAATGCGGCGAGCGTCCCGATGACGACCGCGGCGACGAAGTCGACCTGGAAGTACTTCACCGAGAGCGCCGCGCCGTACGCGCCCAGGCCGAAGTACGCGGCGTTTCCGAAGGCGGGGAGCCCGGTGTAGCCGAGCAGCAGGTTCACGCTCATCGCGGCGACCGCCATGACGAGGACCTCGCTGACGATCGAGACGTCGAGGTGGATCAGCGGCGAGAGGAACGGCGCGAAGAGCAGCACCGCGATCACGATCGCGGCGCCGATCAGCTCGCCGCGCGCGCTCACCCGAAGATCCCCTCTTCGCCGAACAGACCGCGCGGGCGGATCATCAGCACCACCGCCATCAGCACGTACATCGAGACCTCGCTCGCCGCCGGGACGAACAGCGTCGTGAGCGAGATCGTCAGCCCGATCAGCAGCCCGCCGACGATGCTGCCGAACAGGCTCCCCATCCCGCCGATGATGACGGTGACGAACGCCGGCATCAGCAGCGCGTTCCCGCTGGTCGGCGCGAGCCCGAGCATCCCAGCTGCGAGCACGCCCGCGATCCCGGCCAGGAAGATCCCCAGGCCGAAGTTCACCGCGTAGAGCACCTGCGTGTTCGTCCCGAGCGCGGCGATCATCTCGGTGTCCTGCACCGCGGCGCGCAGCCGCAGCCCGAACCGCGTCCGGGTGAGGAACAGCGCGAGCGCCGCGATCGCGACGATCAGCACCACCGCGATGAAGATGCGGAACGCCGGGAAGGTCATGAAGCCGACCGACGTCGCGCCGGCGAGCGCGCCGGGCGGCGAGAACGGGACGCCGTTCGGCCCCCAGATCAGCCGGTACGCCTCCTCCGCCATCAGCGAGAGGCCGAAGGTCATCAGCAGGCTGTAGAACGGCTCGCGCTTGTAGAGCGGGCGCACCAGCGTCCGCTCGACCGCGATCCCGACGATCACGCAGATCAGCGGCGCCGCGATCAGCGCGAACCAGAACGACGTCCCGCGCAGCACCATCGTGTAGGCGAGGTAGCCCGCCAGCGTCATGAAGCTCCCGTGCGCCATGTTGATGGTGCCGGTGAGGTTCATGATCAGCGAGAGCCCGATCGCGACGATCGCGTAGAACGCCCCGAGCACCAGGCCGTTGAAGATCTGCGGCCCGATGCTCGCCCAGTCGTGCACGGCGTCAGCCGGTCACGGATAGCCGAGCTTGCAGACCGCCGCCTTTTGCGCGATCGTCTGCTCGACGGCCTCGGCCGCGTTGATGTCGGTGACGTCGAAGAGGTCGTACTTGTCGCCCGGCGTCCCGTTCGGCCGGATCTTCGCGACCCACATCGGCCACATGAGCTGGTGGTCTTCCTTGCGGTAGTACGCGCTGCCGGCGAAGATCGAGCTGAAGTGCACGCCTTCGATCGCGCGCGCGACCTTCACCGGATCGGTGCTCTTCGCGTCGTGCATCGCCTGCGCGAGCCGGTCCAGCGTGATGTAGCCGAACGCGTTGCGCGCCGTCGGCGGCTTCCCGCCGGTCCGCTTGAGCGTGTCGGCGACGAACTGCTGCGCGAGCTTGTTGCCTTTGCCGAGCGTCTTCTCGCTCTTGTAGTACCACTCGATCCCCCACCACCCTTCGCGCGCCTCGGGCGGGAGGCCGTAGAGCGGCTCGAGCTCGACCTGCGGGCCGCCGACCGGGTACTTCTTGAGCAGCCCGAACTGGTTCATCTGCTTGAGACAGTTCGTGTAGTCGTCGCCTTGCACGAGGACGAGGACGACGTCCGGCTTCGCGGCGTCGATCTTCGTCAGGTACGAGCTGAAGTCGGTCGTGCCGAGCGGCGTGAGCTCGTTGCCGACGACGCTGCCGCCGATGTGCGCGAGCACGTCCTTGAAGCCGGTCTCGAGCGAATGCCCGTACGCGTAGTCCGGCGTGATCAAGAACCACTTCTTCCCGAAGTGCTTCTGCAGCGCGTAACCGGTCGCGTGGGTCTCCATCCAGGTGCTGTGGCACGTCCGGAAGACGTTCCAGTGACAGCTCTTCCCGGTGACGTCGTCGGTGTGGCCGCCCGAGTCCATGAAGAGCGTCCCGAGCGTGTTCGCGACGCCGGCGACCGAGAGCGAGACGCCGCTCGAGACCGTGCCGACGAGCGCCGCGACCTTGTCCTGATTGACGAGCTTGCGCGCCTTCTGCGCCGCGACGCCGGGATCGTTCTGCTCGTCTTCCTTCACCAGCTCGATCTTGCGGCCCATGATCCCGCCGCGCTTGTTCCACGCCTCGGCGGCCATCTCGAAGCCGTGCGTCTCGTTCTCGGCGGGTCCGGCGTAGACGCCGGTGTACGGCTCGAGCAGACCGATCTTGATCGCGTCGGCGGCTTCGCCGAGGCGCGGGATGTAGGCGGGGATCCCGAAGACGGCGGCGGCGCTCCCGGCCCCCGCGAGCTTGGCGAACGAGCGACGACTGAGAACCGGACGCGCCATCGGCGGACCTCCTTACTCGTAGCGCAGGCCCCCGGAGCGAGCGCAGGGTGAGACGCTCAGTTAAGACTTTTGTCGCCGCGCGTCCTCTCGCCGCCGGCGCGGCCGTCGTGGGACCGCGCGCGCCGCAGCGAGAAAAGGTTGGCCGATATGGCGTCCACGGTTGTCAATCCCGGGCTCGAAGGCATCGTCGTCGGCGAGACCGTTCTCAGCAACGTCGAGGGGGAGGTCGGCCGGCTCACCTACCGCGGCTACGACATCAACGACTTGGCCGAGAAGGCGACGTTCGAGGAGGTCGTCCACCTGCTGCTCTTCGGGAGCCTCCCGACGCACCAGGAGCTGATCGACCTGAACGCGCGGCTCGCCGCCCGGCGCGCGCTCCCCTCGGGGCTGCTCGCGATCCTGCACGCGATCCCGCGCGACGCCTGGCCGATGGACGTCCTGCGCACCGCGGTCTCCGCCACGGCGCACTTCGTCCCGCACCGCCCCGACGGGGCGCACGAGACCTCGGTCGACACCGCGCTCGACCTGATCGCGAAGTTCCCGACGATCGTCGCCGCCTGGGACCGGATGCGCCGCCGCCTCGAGCCGATCGCGCCCGACCCGAAGCTGACGACCGCCGCGAACTTCCTCTACATGCGGACCGGCGAGCTGCCGATCCCCGAGGCCGAGGACGCGCTCGACACCTATCTGGTGCTGCTCGCCGACCACTCGTACAACGCCTCGACGTTCTCCTCGCGCGTGACCGCCTCGACCGGGGCCGACATCTACGGCGCGATCACCGCCGCGGTCGCGACGCTCGCCGGCGACCTCCACGGCGGCGCGCCGAGCAAGGTGATGACGATGCTCGAGGAGATCGGCCTGCCGGAGAAGGCCGAGCCGTACGTGCGCGAGCTGCTCGGGCGCCACGAGAAGATCATGGGGATGGGCCACCGCGAGTACAAGATCCGCGACCCGCGCGCCGCGCATCTCGAGGAGATGGCGAAGAAGCTGACCGAGAAGTCGCACACCAAGTGGTACCTGATCGCGCGCGCGCTCGAGGACGCCTCGAACAAGGTGCTGCAAGAGCTGAAGCCCGGCAAGCGGATCTACGCGAACGTCGAGTTCTACACCGCGCCGACGCTCTCGTCGCTCGGGATCCCGTCCGACGAGTTCACCTGCATGTTCGCCTGCGGCCGGATCGCCGGCTGGTCGGCGCACGTCCTCGAGCAGTACGCGCACAACCGCCTGATCCGCCCGCAGGCGACCTACGTCGGCCCCGAGGTCCATCCGTACGAGCCGATCGGCGGCCGCACCGCCCCGCAAAAGCAAAACGGCACGACCAACGGCCAACGCGCCGGCGTCGTGGGCGAATAAGCGGAGATGTCATCCTGAGCCCGTCGAAGGATGCGCCGCAGCCGCGCACCGCGACCCGGCGGCGCGAGACCAAAGAGACCCGCATCGACTTGCGGCTCGCGCTCGACGGCGGCCCGGTCCGCATCGAGACCGACGTCGACTTCTTCACGCACATGCTCACCGCGCTCGCGACGCACGGCGGGCTCGGCCTCGAGCTCGTCGCGCGCGGCGACGGGATGGACCAGCACCATCTGGTCGAGGACGTCGGGATCGCGCTCGGCGGCGCGATCGACGAGGCGCTCGGCGACAAGCGCGGGATCGCGCGGTTCGGCTCGATCGCGGTCCCGCTCGACGACGCGCTCGTGCAGTGCGCGGTCGACCTCAGCGGGCGGCCGTACCTGAACTACGACGTCCCGTTCTCGGTGCCGTCGCTCGGCGCGCTTCCGACCGAGCTGGTCCCGCACTTCTTCCGCAGCGTCGTCGACCACGGCAAGCTCAACCTGCACCTGCTGCGCTGGGCCGGGACGAACAACCACCACCTCTGCGAGGCGGCGTTCAAGGCGTTCGCCCGCGCGTTCGCGCAGGCGAAGGCGGTCACCGGATCGGCCGAGATCCCGTCGACGAAAGGGACGCTGAGCGAGCGCGCCGGCTGACCCGGCTCACACGCTGAACATCACCGCGACCACGACCGCGAGCACCGCGAGCCCGAGTCCGGTCACCGAAAAGTCGTGCTCGGGGCGCCAGCCCCGCTCGCGCCTGCGATCCTTCGCTCTCCACCGCATCACGGTGTTCGTCACCTCGCGCCCTCCTGGCGATCACCCGTCTGAACGCTCTTTCCGTGAACCGGGAGGCACGAAACGGTTTCGGCGCGCGAAAATGCGGCGCGTACTCCGTGCGGTTTCTGGCGGTTCGGCGTTTCGGTTTCCCCGAAGTGGGCACAGAGGTCAACCGTGGACGAGTCCCGCTACTGGTCGCACGTGGGGAGTCGCACCGAGCAGATCGCCTGCGTCCGGCGCGAGGTGCGGCGCTTTCTCGAAGAGCAGGCGGATGCTCGGCGCTCGGACCTCGACGCGGCGGAGCTGGTCGTCGGCGAGCTGCTCGCGAACGCCGTCCGCCACGGCGGCCCGCCGTACGGCGTCTGCATCGACTGGCACGAAGATCCGCCGATGCTCTGCGTCGTCGACCGCGGCCCCGGGATGCGGCCGCTCTACCCCGCGCCCGACCCGCAGTCCGAGCACGGCCGCGGGCTGCTGCTGGTCCGCGCCCTCGCCGGCGAGGTCGTCGTCGACAGCCCGACCGAGGACCGCGCGGGGACGCGCGTCGTCGTCGCCCTGCCGGTCCGCCGCGCCGAGGATTTCCGCGCCGCCTGAGGCGGCGTCCTAGCCCGAAGGCCGGTTCGGCAAAGGGAGCGGCCCCTCGCACCGGCAAGTCGGCGGGGTGACGCTACGACGTCTGGCCGGTCCGCTCGTTCTCGTCGTGCTGATCGCGGCGGTCATCGCGGCGATCCTGTTCTCCACGAACGAGGCGAGCAAACAGCGCGCCGCGCGCGCGGTGGTGATCGTGCGCGGTCTGGTCGGCTCCGAGAAGGAGACGTATCTGCGCGATCCGCGCGTCCTGGACGAGCTCCGCCGCAACGGCTTCGACCTGCGCATCGAGACGTCGGGCTCGCGCGAGATGACGGCGCGCACCGACCTGGCCTCGTACGACTTCACCTGGCCGGCCGGCGTCCCGGCCGCGCAGCGCCTGAAGTCGCTGCTCAAGGCGAAGGACGTCTACACGCCGTTCTTCACGCCGATGACGGTCGCGTCGTGGAAGCCGATCGCGACCGTCCTGATCGCGAACGGGATCGTGAGGTACGACGGCGCGCACTACATGATCGTCGACATGCCGAAGCTGCTCGCGATCGAGGACGCCGGGAAGCGCTGGCACGACCTGCGCGCCTCGAGCGCGTACGACGTGAACAAGTCGGTCCTCGTCACCACGACCGATCCGCGCAAGTCGAACTCCGGCGTGATGTACGCGGCGCTCGCCTCGTACGTGCTGAACGGAAACCAGGTGCTGCAGAGCACCGCGCAGGTCGACGCCGTCGAGCCGCGGATCGTCGGGCTGTTCCTGCGCCAGGGCTTCGAGGAGTCCTCGTCGGCCGGGCCGTTCGAGGACTACGTCGAGATCGGGATGGGGAAGGCGCCGCTCGTGATGATCTACGAGTCGCAGTTCATCGAGTACGAGCTCGAACACGCCGGCGAGCGCGGCGACAAGGTGCTGCTCTACCCGCGCCCGACGATCTACACGAAGCACGTCTTCGTCCCGGTCGACGACAAAGGCGACCGGCTCGGCGCGCTGTTCGCGAACGACGCGGTGCTGCAGCACCTCGCCGTCGAGCACGGCTTCCGCATCCAGGACACCGCGTACTCGAGCGACTTCTGGAAGAAGGCGCGCGTCAACGTCCCCGACACCTTGATCGACGTCGTCGATCCGCCCTCGTACGAGTTCCTCGAAGCGCTCATCACCGGCGTGGAGCGCGCCTACCGCACCAACTAGGAGGACCGCCATGAGCGATCAGACCTCGTCGCCCGCCGCCGTCGCGCCCTTGACGCCGCCGCCTCCCGTCGCGGCGGTCGCGCCGAAGACCGCGCTCGCCATGGTGCAGCTCACGCCGGACCAGACCGCGAAGCTCGACGCGCAGGTCGCCGAGTTCACGCAGCAGCTGTTCGCGCTCCCGGTCCACGCCGACGACTTCAAGACGCGTGTGAACGCGCTCTCGGCGATGGGAGACGCCGAGATCCAGCGCTCGGCGAGCGTCTCGAACCGGCTGCTCGACCGGCCGGTCCGCGCGATGGGCGGCGGGATCTTCGACGCGGGCTCGGCGGTCTCGAAGCAGCTCCTCGACCTGCGCGCGACGGTCGAGAAGCTGAACCCGCGCACGCACGGCGACCTGCTCGAACCGCACAAGCTGCTCGGCTTCATCCCGCTCGGCCCGCAGATCCTGAGCTACTTCCGCTCGTACGAGTCCTCGCAGACGCACCTCAACGCGATCATCAACGGCCTCTACGACTCGCGCGACCAGCTTCTGCGCGACGATGCCGACATCGACCAGGAGAAGCAGAACCTCTGGACGCTGATGGGGACGCTCGAGCAGTTCGCGTACCTGGCGCAGAAGGTCGCCGACGCGGTCCAGGCGCGCGTCGACGGCGTCGCCGCGAGCGATCCCGAGCGCGCGAAGATCCTCAAGGAGGACGTGCTCTTCTACGCGCGCCAGAAGCAGCAGGACATCGCGACGCAGCAGGCCGTCAACGTGCAGGGCTATCTCGCGCTCGACCTCGTCCGGAAGAACAACGAGGAGCTGATCAAGGGCGTCGACCGCGCGACGACGACGACGGTCGCCGCGCTGCGCACCGCGATCATCGTCGCGCAGGCGCTGACGAACCAGAAGCTGGTCCTCGACCAGATCGACGCGCTGAACTCGACGACAGACCACCTCATCGCCGACACCGCCGCTATGCTCAAGGAGAACACCGGGCGCGTCTTCGAGCAGGCGACGAGCTCGGGCGTCGACCTCGACACGCTCAAGCAGGCGTTCGCGGACACCGAGTCGGCGATCGACGGGATCTCGGCGTACAAGGAGAAGGCGCTCGTGTCGTTCCAGCAGACCGTCGCGGCGCTGGAGCCGATGATCGCGCAGGCGAAGGCGTACGCCGCGCGCAGTCGCGACGCCGGCGCCTCGGAGGTCGCGGAGCTCGCGCCGCCGCCCGCGGACGGGACCGCGCGGATCGTGCAATGACGACCGCCGCGCGCCTCTTCGCGGCCGCCGCGCCCGCGGCGCTGGCGCTCGCGCTCGCCGCATGCGGCGGCGCCGGGCCGCCGAAGGCGTCGCTCGACGTGATCGCGGGCTCGGAGGTGAAGGACGTCGAGCCGATCCTCGCCGACGCCGAGCGCGCGACCGGCGTGCACGTGACGATGACGTACGCCGGGACGATCGCCGGGATCGACCGCTTGGCGGGCGGCGAGAAGCACGACGCGGCATGGTTCGCGCAGGACAAGTACCTCGCGCTGAGCAGCGCCGGGAAGAACGTGCGGACGCGCACGCGGATCATGCTCTCGCCGGTGATCGTCGGCGTGAAGCACTCGGTCGCGCAGCGGCTCGGCTGGGCCGGCGGCAAGCGCGTCGGCTGGCGCGACGTGCAGAGCGCCGTCGCGAGCGGGCGCTTCCGCTACGCGATGACCAACCCCACGACGTCCAACTCCGGCTTCTCCGCGGTGCTGAGCGTCTCGACCGCGCTGGCGGGGACCGGCGACGCGCTGCGCCCCTCCGAGGTGAACCGCGCGGCGATCGCGGCGTTCTACCGCGGCCAGAAGATCGTCTCGGGGAGCAGCGGCTGGCTCAGCGACGCGTACCTGAACCAGCAGGACCGCGCCGACGGGATCATCACCTACGAGGCGAGCATCGCCGCGCTCGACGCGAACCCGCAACTGCGCGAGAAGCTCGACCGCGTGTACCCGGACGACGGCGTCGTCACCGCCGACTACCCGCTGGACCTGCTCGACGACGCGAAGAAAGACGCCTACGACCGGCTCGTCGCGTACCTCAAGTCGCCCGACGTGCAGAAGCGCATCGCGGAGACGACGTACCGGCGCCCGCTCGACGCCTCGGTCGCGAGCGCGCAACAGTACCCGCCGATCCTGCAAGAGACCGCGTTCCCCGCGTCGGCGACCTCGGTGCAGCAACTGCTGCTGCGGTTCCTGAACCAGGACCGCGTCCCGGCCCACTCGTTCTACGTCCTCGACAAGACCGGCTCGATGGAGAACGAGGACGGCACGGGGAAGAGCCGGATCGACCGCGTGCGCGAGGCGCTCGGCGTCCTCGCCGGCGGCGACGACTCGCTGACCGGGCAGTTCGCGCGGTTCGCCGACCGCGAGAAGATCACGATCATGACGTTCAGCGAGACCGTCGAAAAGGACCGCACCTTCGAGATGACGCGCGCGAACGATCCGAACGTCTACGCCGGCGTGCGCGCGCTCGCCGATTCGCTGCAGCCCGACGGGAACACCGCGATCTACGACGCGCTCGAGGCCGCGCTGGGCGAAGCGGTGCGCGACGAAGCGTCCGACGCGGGCCGCTACGTCTCGATCGTGCTGATGACCGACGGCGAGAACAACCGGGGCGACGAGTACGGCCAGTTCGAGCGGAAGTGGCGCGCGCTGCCGGAGTACGGCCGGCGCATCCACATCTTCCCGATCTTCATCGGCGAGGCGAACCCGAAGGAGCTGCAGCGCATCGCCGATCTGACCGGCGGGCGCGAGTTCGACGCGCGCTCGGAGTCGCTCTCCGGCATCTTCAAGGAGATCCGGGGCTACCAGTGAGGCTGCCGGTCTACGTCTACAGCAACCGGAACATCACCGGCAGCGTGCTGGCGCTGATCGCGCTCGGCGCGTACTTCGCGGGCGTGATCCACGACCTGTGGTACGTGATCGTCGCGGGCAGCTACGGGATCGGCGCGCTCGCCGCGCGCGACGGCGGCGAGCTGCAAACGCAGCTCGATCCGGCGATGAACGTGAACGACGTCGTCGAGGGGGTCGGGCGGCTCGCCGCCGAGTCGCAGAAGCGCTTCCCGCCGGAGATCGCGGCGCTCGTCGGCGAGATCGCGGGCGACGTCGCGACGGTGCTGCCGCGGCTCGCCACGCACGGCGCCGCGGACGCCGCGTTCGACGACGTCCGCTCGACGGCCACGACCTATCTCCCGGACACGCTGAACGCCTACCTCGCCGTCCCGGCGGCGTACCGCACCAGCGCTCCGATCGAGGGCGGCCGGACGGCGCGCCAGATCGTCGTCGACCAGCTCACCGTCCTCGCCGCGAAGATGCGCGAGATCGCGCAGAACGCCGCGTCGGACGACGCGCAGGCGCTGCTCGCGAACGGCCGTTTCCTGAAGGAGCGCTTCGCGTCGGCGCCGATGTTCCGTCCCACATGACGCAACCTCGCCCGGTGCGGTCCTGATGGATCCGGCGATCATCACCTTCGCCGGCGATCTCAGCTTGCCGCGGTATCCCGAGGTGCACGCGGTGCTCGAGGCGGCGAAGATCACGAAGGGGCGGCCGATCGTGGTCGACCTCTCGGGCGCCGCCGCGGTCGACCCGATGATCGCGGGCGAGATCGTGCTGTTCGTGCGGCGCTCGCTGCGGTACGGCGCGACGGTCGCGATCGTCCCGCCGCGCCAGCCGAACGAGTGGCTGACGCACGCCGCCTCGATCCGCGAGGCGCACTTCCGCGAGACGCGCGAGGAAGCGCTCGAGCTGGTCGGCGGACGATCCCGCTGACGCCGGGCGCGGCGCGCTAGCGCCGCACCGGGCGGATGCGGTAGACGGCGCCGTTTTCGTCGTCGCCGACGAAGAGCGAGCCGTCGTTGCCGACCGCGACGCCGGTCGGGCGGCACGCGCGCGCGCCGTCGGCGCTCTGGCAGCCGCCGCCGAACTCGGTCCACTGCGCCTCCGGGTTCGACCAGTCGACCGGCTTCGCGGGCTGGCCGTCCTTGAACGCGACGAACGCGACGCGCGGCGCGACCGGCGGCTGGTGCCACGAGCCGTGCAGCGCCACGAACGCGCCGCCGCGGTACGGCGCGGGAAACGCGTACGGGCCTTTCGGATCGGCCGGGTAGAACGCGGCGCCGATCGGCGTGTCGTAGGCGGGGAAGACGACCTTCGGCAGCGTGACGTTCGCGCAGCTCGCGCCGCCGATCGGCTTGCGGTCGTCGTAGCACTTCATCCAGCCGTAGTCGGGCGTTCCGGCGTGCGCCGTGACGTCGTCGAAGATCTCGTACGGATGACCGTGCTCGAGATCGTCGCGGCCCGCGACGCCGGCCCACAGATCGCCGCTCGGCTCGACGGCGAGCGCGATCGCGTTGCGGATGTCGACGGCGCGCGCGTGCATGTTCTTGCCGTCGAGGCTCATCGCTTGCACCGTGGCGCGCGTCGGATCCGTCTCTTCGCACGCGTTGCACGACGAGCCGACGCTCGCGTACAGCACGCCCTTCGCGACCGCGACGGTCGTGGTCGAATGGCCGTGCCCGCCGCCCGGGCGCACGGTCGCGATCTTCTGCGGCGTCGCGCGCGCCTCGCGGTCGCCGGTGCGGTACGGGATGCGGTAGACGCCGAGCTGGCCGCCGGCGTAGAGCGTGTCGCCGTCGAGGAAGACGCCGGCCATCGGGCGGTCCTCGAACGAGGCGAAGCGGCGCGGCTCGCCCGCGTTCCTCTCGGCGTCGGGGACGACGTAGACCGCATCGCCGTTCGTGCCGACGAAGAGATCGCCGTTCGGCGCGACCGCGAGCTCGCGCGCGCCCGGAACGCTCGCGATCTTCTCGACCGCGAACCCGCGCGGCACGGTGAGCGGCGCGCCGGTCGCGGCGTGCGCGTCGCGCGGCGCCGCGAGGGCGAGCAGCGCGCAGGCGGCGAGCAGCGAGAGCGCGCGGGGCGGGCCGGTCATCGGCGCACGCTCGAGGCGGCGGTGCCCGCGGGCCGGATGCGGTAGATCGCGCCCGCTCCGTCGTCGGCGACGAACAGGCTGCCCTGCGCGCCGACGGCGACGCCGGTCGGCCGCCCGATCCGCGCGCCGGCCGCGTTCTGGAAGCCGCTGAAGAAGTCGTTCCACTGCGCGGTCGGATCGCTCCAGCTCACCGCGCGCGCCGGCGCGGCGCCGGAGAACGGGACGAACGCGACGTGCGGCGGGTCGATCGGGACGCCGCCGGCGCCCGTGTGCCAGGAGCCGTGGATCCCGGCGAACAGCCCGCCGCGCCACGCGGCCGGGAACGCGTACGGCCCGCTCTGCGAGGCCGGATAGAACGCGGCGCCGATGATCGTCGAGTACGCGGGGAACTCGAGCATCGGCACGACGACGGCGCTGCAGTCGGCACCCTGCTTGTACGCGACGCGGTTCTCTTCGCAGTCCGGCCAGCCGTAGTCGGCCGGCGCGGTGCGCGTCGAGACGGCGTCCACGAACTCGTACGGATGCGGCTGCGGGAGCGAGTCCTGTCCGGCGCCGCCGGCCCACACGTTTCCGGTCGCGGGATCGGTCGCGAGCGCGATCGCGTTGCGGAAGCGCTTCGCCTGCGTCGTCATCCCGCTGCCGTCGAGCGCCATCTTCTGCACCGTCGCGCGCGTCGGGTCGACCTCGGCGCACGCGTTGCACGACGAGCCGACGCCGACGTAGAGCGTCGAGCCGCTGACCGCGACCGAGCTCGTCGTGTGGACGTCGCCGTCGGAGTTCGGCGCGACCGTGCCGGTGCGCACCGAGGCGATCTTCGCCGGCGTTCCGCCGTGCGCGCCGGTGCTGTACGGGATGCGGTAGACGCCGTGCTGCGTCGCGACGAACACGTAGCCGCCGCCGTACGCGACGCCTTGCGCCGGCGAGTCGGGCATCGTCGCGAAGGTCGCCGGCGCGCCGGCCGCGCCGGCGCTCTCGGCGTTCGGGACGATGACGACGGAGGAGCCGCTCGTTCCGACGATCAGGTCGCCGTTCGGCAGCGCGGCGAGCTCGCGCGCGCCGGAGACCGAGGCGATCGTGCTGACGATGAAGCCCGACGGCACGTGAAGCGCCGGGTTCGCGGCCGGCGCGGGGACCGGCGTCGCGGTCGGGACGGGCGTAGCGGTCGGGACCGGGGTCGGCGTCGCGGGCGCGCCGGTCGGCGCGGGCGTCGAGGGCGTGCCGCCGGTGCCCGGGACGGCCGGCTGGACGATCGGCGAGGCGCCGGTCGTCGCGCCCCCGCCGGCGCAGCCGCCGAGCGCGGCGGCAAGCAACGCGGCGCAGGCGAGAGAACGCAGCAGCCCATGGCTCCACGGATCGCGGTGATCGACTACGGCGGCGGCAACGTCGGCTCGCTGCTGGCCGCGCTCGAGCGGCGCGGGGCGTCCTTCGCGCTGACGGAAGACCCCGGCGACGTCGAGCGAGCCGAGGCGGCGATCCTTCCGGGTGACGGCGCCTTCGCGGCGACGATGGACGCGCTGCGCGAGCGCGGGCTGGACGGAGCGATTCACCGGACGATCGCCGCCGGGCGGCCGTTCCTCGGGATTTGCGTCGGTATGCAAGTGCTGTTCGCCTCGAGCGACGAGTACGGCGGGGCTGCCGGTTTGGGAATCGTACCCGGCCGCGTCCGCCGCTTCACCCGCGCGCCCCGCGTCCCGCACATGGGCTGGAACGATCTCGTGATCGAGCGCACGCATCCGTTCGTCGACGGGCTCGCCAGCGGCGCGTGGGCGTACTTCCTGCACTCGTACCGCGTCGCGGAGAGCGAAGCGCTCGTCGCGTCGTGCGAGTACGGCGAGCGCTTCGCGGCGATCGTCGCGCGCGACAACGTGATGGCGACGCAGTTCCACCCCGAGAAGAGCCGCACGACCGGCGCTCGTCTGCTCGACAACTTCCTCCGCATCGCCGCCGCGTGACGTCCGGCTCCGTAAGCACCGTGACGACGGCCGAATCAGCCTTAGCATGACGATCTACCCGGCGATCGACTTGCGCGGCGGATACGCCGTGCGGCTGGAGCGCGGCGACCCGTCACGCGAGACGCGCTACGACGCCGACCCGGTGGAGCGGGCGCGCGCGTTCGTGCGCGATGGCGCGCGCGCGCTGCACGTCGTGGACCTCGACGGTGCGTTCGGCACCGGCGAGAACCAAGCGGCGCTGCGCGCGATCTGCGCCGCGGCCGGCGTGCCGGTGCAGACCGGCGGCGGGATCCGCACCGCGGACGACGTCGCGGCGCGCTTCGACGCCGGCGCAGACGCGGTGGTGATCGGAACGCTGCTGGTCGAGTCACCGGAAACCGCGCGTGCCGCCGTGGCGCGCTGGGGCGCACGAATCGTCGCGGGGATCGACGCGCGCGGCGATCGCGTCGCCACGCGCGGCTGGCTCGCCGACGCGCCGGTCTCGCGCGACGAGCTCGTACGCACCGTGCACGGCTGGGGCGT
>DATHLL010000191.1:0-7959 GCA_035488195.1 Candidatus Elarobacter sp.
GACCGGCGCGACGGCCGGCACGCTCGCCGCAACGAACGGCGAGTCCGCCGCGCCGAGATACGGATCGGCATGCGCGACGAGCGCGTTCGCGGCGATGCTCGTCACCGCGACGACGCCGCGCAGATCCGACAGCGCGATCTCCCCGTGCAGCGACGGATCGCACGCGGCGATCGGACCCCGTCCGGCGAGGCGCTCGAGCGCGTCGCCCGGGACGGCGTCGGCGCTCGTGTGGTTCGGGAACTGCCGGTAGCTCCAGAACGCCGGGCCGTTCGCATCCGCGGTGAACAGGTCGAGCTGCACGCAGCCGTCGTGCGCGGCGCCGGCGGTCGGCGAACTGGTCCAAATCGCAGTCGCGCTGCGCGCCTCGGCGCGAAGCTGCGCCGTCAGCCGCTCCAGCGATCCGTACGCGAGATGTCGCGCGGTCAGCGTTCGCGCGTTGCCGGCGAGCTCGCGGACGACCTCGAACGCGCCGAGCGCGACCGTCGTGAACAGCGCGCCGGCGAGCAGCACTTCGATGAGCGTGAACCCGGCTTCGCTTTGCCGCACAACCGTCGCGGTGCCCGGGTCGGGCGACCGCGATTCCGAGCGAGCAAGGGGTCTCCTGTGAGGACTCCCGGGGCGCGAGGGGATATTCCGGCCGTCATGGACTCACTCTCGCCGGAACGCCTCGCCGAGCTTCAGCTCCACGCGAACGACGTTCGCGTCGGCATCATCCGCTCGCTGGTCTCGGCGGGATCCGGGCATTCGGGCGGCTCGCTCGACATGGCCGACATCTTCACCGCGCTGTACTTCCACCTGATGCGGCACGACCCGAAGAACCCGGACTGGCCCGATCGCGACCGGCTGCTGCTCTCCTGCGGGCACATCGCGCCGGTCCGCTACAGCGCGATGGCCTACGCCGGCTACTTTCCGGTCGAGGAGCTGCTGACGCTGCGCAAGTTCGGGACGCGGCTCCAAGGCCACCCGGAGCGCGTGAGCCTGCCCGGCCTCGAGACGACCTCGGGGCCGCTCGGCGAGGGGCTCGCGCAGGGCACCGGGATGGCGCTCGCCGCCAAGATGGACGGCAAGGACTACCGCACCTACGTCATTACCTCCGACGGCGAGCACCAGTGCGGCCTCCACTGGGAGGCGATGATGACCGCCGCCAAGTTCAAGCTCGACAACCTCACGTGCATCGTCGACCGCAACGTGATCCAGATCGACGGCAGCACCGAGGACGTGATGCCGCTCGAGCCGTTCGCCGACAAGTACCGCGCCTTCAACTGGGACGTCTTCGAGTGCGACGGCCACGACATCGCCGCGTTCGTCGAGACCGTCGAGAAGGCGAAGCGCGTCCGCGGGAAGCCGCAGGTCGTCATCGCGCACACCGTCATGGGCAAGGGCGTCTCGTACATGGAGGGCGACTACCTCTGGCACGGCAAGCCGCCGAAGAAAGACGAAGCCGAGAAGGCGCTGCAGGAGCTCGCCGCCGCGCGCGAGCTGATCGGAGCGGGACGCTGATGGCGAGCACGAGCACGGTGAACCACGCGGGCGGCGTCGATGCGATGCACCTCGTCGACTACACGAACGCGGAGGCGATCAAGCAGGTCCCGACGCGCAACGGCTTCGGCGAAGGGCTGATCGAGGCCGGGAAGCGCGACGAGAACGTGATCGCGATCTGCGCCGACCTCTCCGAGTCGACGCGGATGGAAGGGTTCAAGCACGCCTTCCCCGACCGCTACCTCGAGATCGGCGTCGCCGAGCAGATGCTGGTCGCGATGGCGGCCGGGCTCGCGTCCTGCGGGAAGGTGCCGTTCATCGCCAGCTACGCGATGTTCAACCCTGGCCGCTCGTGGGAGCAAGTCCGCACCACGATGGCGCTCAACCAGACGAACGTGAAGATCGCCGGCGCGCATGCCGGCGTCTCGGTCGGACCGGACGGCGCGACGCACCAGGCGATCGAGGACATCGCGATCATGCGCGTGATCCCGAAGATGACGGTCGTCGTCCCGTGCGACTCGGCGCAGACCAAGAAGGCGACGCTCGCCGTCGCCGCCGCGTGGGGCCCGACGTACCTGCGCTTCGCGCGCGCCGAGTCGGCGGTGATCACGACCGAGGAGACGCCGTTCGAGCTCGGCAAGGCGCAGACGTTCCGCGAGGGCGGCGACGTCGCGATCGTCGGCTGCGGGATCCTCGTCTACAACGCGCTGGTCGCCGCCGAGCGTCTCGCCAAGGACGGGATCGAGTGCCGCGTCGTGAACAACCACACGATCAAGCCGATGGACGAGGCGGCCGTCGTCGCGGCCGCGCGCGACTGCGGCGCGATCGTCACCGTCGAGGAGCACCAGGTGCAAGGCGGGATGGGCTCGCGCGTCGCCGAGATCGTCGCGCAGCAGCGGCCGGTTCCGATCGAGTTCGTCGGCGTGCACGACCTTTTCGGGCAGTCCGGCGCGCCGCAGGAACTGGTCGAGCACTACGAGATGGGCGTCGACGCGATCGTCGCCGCGGTAAAACGGGTACACGCCCGCAAGCGGCAAGCATGACGAACACCTTCGACACCTCGATCTTCAAGAGTTACGACGTCCGCGGGATCGTCGGCACGCAGCTCACCCCCGAGGTCGCCTACCTCGTGGGGCGCGCCTTCGTGCAGGCGCTCGGGCGCACGAACATCTGCATCGGCCGCGACATGCGGCCCTCGGGCGACGCGCTCATCGAGGCGCTCACGCGCGGCGCGACCGACGGCGGCGCCGACGTCACGCACATCGGGCTGATCTCGACCGACGCGCTCTACTTCGCGGTCGGCCACTACGGGTTCGACGGCGGCGTGATGATCACGGCCTCGCACAACCCCGCGCAGTACAACGGGCTGAAGTTCTGCCGCGAGCAGGCGCAGGCGATCTCGCTCGACACCGGGCTCGGCGAGGTCCGCGACCTGGCGGTCTCGGGGAAGTTCACCGAGCCGGCGCGCAAGGGGACCGTGAGCGAGCGCGAGGTGCTCGACGACTTCGGGAAGCACTGCGTCTCGTTCATCCGCGACGTCACGAAGATCAAGCCGTACAAGATCGCGATCGACGCCGGGAACGGGATGGCCGGACTGACCGTCCCGTACGTCTTCAAGTACCTCCCGCAGGTCGAGGTGATCCCGCTCTACTTCGAGCTCGACGGGACGTTCCCGAACCACCCGGCTTCGCCGATCGAGGACGAGAACAAGGAAGACCTGCGCAAGGCGGTGCTCGAGAACAGCTGCGACCTCGGCGCGGCGTTCGACGGTGACGCCGACCGGATGTTCATCGTCGACGAGCAGGGCGGTTTCCCCGACGGCAGCATCGTGACCGCCGCGGTCGGCGTCGCGACGCTCAAGAAGTATCCGGGCTCGAAGATCCTCTACAACCTGATCTGCTCGCGCAGCGTCCCCGAGGCGATCGAGCAGCACGGCGGGATCCCGGTCCGCTCGCAGGTCGGCCACTCGCTGATCAAGCCGGAGATGCGCGAGCAGAACATCCCGTTCGGGGGCGAGCACAGCGGGCATTTCTACTTCCGCGAGAACTGGTTCGCCGACTCGGGGATGATCGCGCTGCTGCAGTGCCTCGACCTCTTCAGCGAAGTCGACGGCCCCGTCACGCAGGCGATCGCGCCGTACAACACGCGCTTCCGGTCCGGCGAGATCAATCTCCCGGTCGCCGACGCCGACCACGCGATGCGCGCGCTGCAGGACCGCTACGCGAACGCGAAGATCGACCACCTCGACGGCGTGACCATCGAGTACCCGGACTGGTGGCTGAACGTCCGCAAATCGAACACCGAGCCGCTGCTGCGGCTCAACGTCGAAGGCGACACCCGCGAGCTGATGGAGAGAGGCCGCGACGAAGCGCTGAGCGTGATTCGCGGCTGAACCGATCGTGTCGATCACCGAATTTTCCCGGCCCACGCCGATCTACGTCGTGGGGGACAGTCATGGCTTTGCCTTCTCGGACCGCGTGTACGAGGCGGCGCCGGGCGAGCTGTACACCTTTCGCGCGTTGTACCTCCCGCAGTTGCCGACGCGCGAGTTCACCGACGCGCATGGCGTTCCGCACCGGCTGATCGTTCGCGCGCTGGAGTCGGTGCGCGTCCTGGTTCCCGGGCCGAACGGGCCCGAGGCGGCGCATCGCACCGCGGAGCCGCTGTGGCGCTGGGTCCGCGAGATCGACGGCCGGGCCGGCGAGCCGGCGGTGGTCTTCTCGACCGGAAGCCTCGATCTCATCGAAATCGGAACGGCGATCGCGAAGCCGGACTTCGTGCTGCCCGCGTTCGTCACGAGCGATCTCGCGACGCCCGAGGACTGCCGCCGCTCGCTGCCCGGCGCGGTCGACGCCGGCACCGTCGAGCGCCTGTACGAAGCCGCGGTCGCGCCGCTGGGTGCGCTCTTCCGGTATCTCCGCCGGCTCGGGCTCACCCGGCTGGGCGTGCTCGGGATCGGCCCCGTCACGCCCGACCAAGCCGTCTACAAGCGGATGCTGGACGCGCTCGCCATCCCGATCCCGCCGGGCCACCTCGAGCCGTCGTTCCGGCGGAAGCTGGTCGTCGGCATGAACGCGTTCCTGCGGCGGCTGTGCGACCGCGAGCAGGCGATCTTCATCGACCGCTGGGCGCGCTCGACGCACGCGGGCGAACCGCTGCCGGAGACGCGCGTCGACGGCGTCCACTACACCCCCGACGCGGCGTCGGCAAGCGCGGCCGACATCATCGCCGCGTTCGGCGCGCGCACGCCGCAGGGCGCCGGAGCGCGCGGCCACACCGATCGGGCGGAGCCGGCCGATGCGGGCGCGCCGCACAGCGCGTACGTGAGCACCCCCGAGCGTGCGATCGACGGCTCGCGGCTCGCCGTGCCGTATCAGCTCGCCGCACCGGTTCGCGGGATGCGCGTGCTCGAGATCGGCGGCGGCGAGGAGACGCTCGATGCGCTGTTCCGCGCCGAAGGCGTCGCCGCCGCGACGCTCGCGAACCCCGAAGCGTTCGTCGTTTCGCCGAACGCGCGCGGCGGCGGCGCCGCCGAGCGCTTCGACCGCATCATCGCGCACGACGCGACCGAACGGCTGACGCTGAGCGCGCTGGAGCAGTTCTACGCGCGCGCCGCGAGCGCGCTCGTCCCGGACGGCGCGCTCGTCGTGCGCGCGCCGTGGAACCCGGCGCACATCCGCGTGCAAGGACGGCCGAGCACGCTGATGCGCCAGCTCCGCGCCGCGTTCGCGCACGTGGCGGTGTGGCTCGCGACGCCCGGCGATCCGCTCGGAACGCTCGGCCGCGAGGCGGAGCCCGCCGAGCTCGACGCCGCCGGCATGGTGCTCGCGTACGCCGCGCACCGTGTGTTCGACGTCGCCGAGCTGCGCGAGCGGCTCCGTCCGCCGGCACCGCTGCCGGAGATGCCGGGCGCGCTGGTGATCCGCGACCCGGTCGTGCCGGACGCCGTCGCCGCGGGCGCCGAGTTCGCCGTCGAGATCGTGCTCGAGAACGGCAGCGATCGCCGGCTCGCGAGCTGGGGGCCGAATCCGATCTTGTTCGGCTACTTCTGGACCGATCCGCACGGCGAGATCCACGACGAGAGCGCGCGTGTGCCGCTGCCGCTGCCGGCCGTGCCGCGCGGCGAACGGCGCTACGGGCTGCGGCTGAAGGCACCCGGCGAGCCGGGCCGCCACGGGCTGCGGATCGCGCTGCTCCAACAGCACGTGCGCTGGTTCGACGCCGGCGTCGACGTGGCGGTGAACGTCGCGTAGACGTTCACGGGACCGCTCGCCGGACGGCGCGAAGCGACCGCGCGTGAGCGCCGCGTGACCGACCCGCTGGAGATCTATCGCCGCGCGCGCGACGACGTCGCCGACTGTCTCGACGAGCTGCGCGCGGCGGTCGCGGCCGACGCGGAGCGCCGGCACGACGGTTCCGGCGACGCCGAGGCGCTCGCGCGCACGATCGCGCGGCTGCGCGACGGGCGGTTCGTGCTGGCGGTCGTCGGCGAGTTCTCGAGCGGGAAGTCGTTTCTGCTCAACGCGCTGCTGGGCAAGGTCGAGTTCGAGCAGCGTCCCGGCGGGAAGCGCATCGCGGGGCTGCTCGCGACCGACATCAACCCCTCGACCGCGACGATCACCGAGCTCGCGTACGCGGCCGCCGAGTCGGCGACCGCGGTCTTCGCGAACGGGCGCGAGGAGCGCGTCGCGATCGGCCAGCTGGCGCGGTTCGTCGCGGTCGGCGAAGAGGGGAAGCTGCACGACGCGACCGGTGAGGAAGACGCGGGCACGCCGGTGCTCGTGCGGGTCGCCGTCGACTCGCCGTTCCTGCGAGGCGGGTTCGTCGTCGCCGACACGCCGGGGCTCGCCTCGATCAACCCCGCGCACCGGCGCGCGACGCTCTCGTATCTCCCCGGCGCCGACGCGGTGCTGTACCTGATCGACACGCAGCAGCCGTTCACCGAAGGCGACGCGTCGTTTCTCGGCATCATCCGGCGCTACATCGAGTCGGTCTTCATCGTGCAGACGAAGATCGACTTGTGGCGGATGCGCCCGTCGGCGGGCTCGGAACAGGACGCCGGTGGCGGCGCGGCCGGCGCGCCGGAGGCGTGGCAGGCGGCGGCCCAGCGCATCGTCGCGCAGGCGGCGAAGCACGCGCCGGGGACGCCGGTGTTCCCGCTCTCCGCGCGCGAGTACGCCGAAGGGCTGCTGCGCGGTGACGACGCGCTGATCGCGCAGAGCCGGTTCCGGCAGTTCCTCGACGCGCTCGACGCCTCGCTGGTCGCGACGACGGGCCGTTCGCGGCTGCGCCGCGCCGCCGCCGAGGCGCGCCGCGTCGCGACGCGCGCCGCCGACGCGCTCGCCTTCGACGCCGACGCGCTCGAATCACCGGAAGCGGCGCTGCGCGCGCGGCGCGACGCGGTGGTGCCGGCGCTCGACGCGTTCGACGCCGCGGCGGACGCCGCGCGCGCCGCGCTCGAGCAGACCGGCGCGAACCTCGCCGCGACGACGCGCGCGCGCGGCGCCGAGATGCGCGCCGCGCTCGAGCGCACGATCGCGCGCTCGTTCGACACCGCCGACGTCGCGCGCTTGCGCGACCGCCAGAAGCTGCACATCCTGGTCGACGACGTGCTGGCGGCGGCGATCGGCCGGTTCGCCGCCGACGCGGCGGAGCTGCTCGCGAAACGCCTGCGCGACGAGGCGAAGAACGCTTCGTCGTCGGTCGTCGGTGCGGCGCGCGAGGCCGACGGCGGCGCCGTCCTCGCGCCGCTGCTCGACGCGATCGCCGCGGAGCGCTTTCCCGTCACCGAGGACGCGGCGCGCGCGTTCGGCGCCGACGCCTCGAGCGGCGCGTGGAGCACCGACATCGAGACCGGCCTGCGCAGCTCGATCGTCCTCGGCGCGCTCGGCGGTCCGGCGGTCACGCTGGTCGACGCGATCGCGCAGCGTTTCGCCGCCGCGCCGCCGGATGCGTACATGAAGCGCGAACTGCTCGCTGACCTCGGCGCGACGATCTACCCCGCCTTCGACGCGCAGCTCGAAACGTACGTCGACGGGATCGCCGCGCGCGTCGAGACGATCGCGCGCGGTCTCGGCGCGCGCGCCGCCGCGCTCGCGCCGCGCGTCCGCGCCGAGGCGATCGGGCCGCTCGACCGCGCGCTCGTCGCGCACGCCGCGGGCGGCGACCGTCTCGCCGCGGCGCACCAGGCGCGCGAGGTAGCTGTCCGCGGCGTGGTAGGGGACGCCGGCCATGGGAATGGGCGCCCCGGCGGACTGGCCGCGCGCGGTGAGGGTGATGTCCAGCAGGGTCGCAGCACGCCGCGCGTCCTCGAAGAAGAGCTCGTAGAAATCGCCCATGCGGTAGAAGAGCAGCGTGTCCGGATACTGGCTCTTGATGCGCAGGTACTGCTGCATCATCGGGGTATGGGCGGCGATGTCGTTCATGCGGTGCGGAAGGCTAACCCAAGTCCCCGCCCCGGTAACCTCACTACCCCGTCCC
>DATHLL010000192.1:0-2409 GCA_035488195.1 Candidatus Elarobacter sp.
CAGCCGATCGTTCCGGCCGATCTCGCGGCGTGGCGCGCGGCGGCGCACGAGGATCTCGACGCGCTGGTGAACGCCGGCGTCGAGGGCGTCGTCGCCGTGCGCGATCAGGTCGAGGACGCGCTCGACGCGCTCCCCGCTCAGGTCGACGCGGCGTCGTCGCGGGCGCACGGGCGGCTGACGCTGCGGCGCGTGCTGCTGGTCGAGGGCGTCCCCTCGTTCGTCGGGTTCGGCGAGACGATCGCGGACCGTTCCTCGCCGCTGAAGGACGTCGCCTCGCTGGCGCGCTCGTTCGACGCGGTCACGCGCGAGGCGATCGTCGCGAGCGCGCACGACCCGACCGCCGATCACGGCGAGCGCAGTGCGGCGATGCGCGAGCTGACCGCGCGCACGCTGCAGGCGTTCGTCGAGCGCTACGCGGCCTCGGCGAGCGATCTCGCGACGCTGCCGCACGATCCGGCGCAGCGCGAGGCGCTGATCCGCTTCTTCCGGGTCCGCACCGCGGTGCGCGACGTCCGCGACGCGCTCGCGCGCCGCCCCGGCGCGCTCGAAGCCGCCGTCGACGCGCTGCAAGCCGAAGTACGGTGAAGCACGAACATCGGATGCCGTTCGGGGCGGAGCTGCGCGACGACGGTGTCGCGTTCCGGCTGTGGGCGCCCTCGCGCGAGCGCGCGTCGGTGATCGCCGACGGCGCCGAGCACGCGATGGAGCCGCGCGCGGACGGCTGGTTCGAGCGTATCGTGCCGGACGCGCATGCGGGGACGCGGTACGCGTTCGCGTTTCCGGACTTCGGCGTGCACGTGCCGGACCCGGCGTCGCGGTTCCAGCCGGACGGCGTGCACGCGCCGAGCGCGGTCGTCGATCCGCGCACCTACGCATGGCGCGAGACGGGCTGGCGCGGGCGGCCGTGGCACGAGACGGTGCTGTACGAGTTGCACGTCGGAACGTTCACCGAAGGCGGGACGTACGCGAGCGCGGCGGAGCGGCTCGACGAGCTCGTGCGGCTCGGCGTGACGGCCGTCGAGCTGATGCCGCTGGCGCAGCCGGCCGGGAGGCGCAACTGGGGCTACGACGGCGTGCTGCCGTTCGCGCCGCAGCACGCGTACGGCACGCCCGGCGAGCTCAAGGCGTTCGTCGACGCGGCGCACGCGCGCGGGCTCTCGGTCCTCCTCGACGTCGTCTACAACCACTTCGGGCCTGAAGGAAACTACCTGCACGCGTACGCGGCCGACGTCTTCACCGACCGCCACCACACGCCGTGGGGCTCCGCGATCAACGTCGACGGCGAGCGCTCGCGCACGGTGCGCGAGCTGTTCGTGCAGAACGCGCTGTACTGGCTGAACGAGTACCGCTTCGACGGGCTGCGCCTCGACGCGGTCCACGAGATCCGCGACGACTCGCCGCGGCCGTTCCTCGAGGAGCTCGCCGCGCGCGTCCGTGCCGGGGTCGAGCCGGGCCGTCACGTCCATCTCGTCCTCGAGAACGACGCCAACCAGGCGCGGCTGCTCGGCGCGTACGACGCGCAGTGGAACGACGACGAGCACCACGCGCTGCACGTCCTCGCGACCGGTGAGACCGCCGGCTACTACCGCGACTACGCGCTCGCGCCGGCGCGGCACCTCGCGCGCGCGCTCGCCGAAGGGTTCGCGTACCAGGGCGAACCCTCGGAGCACCGCGGCGGCGCGCCGCGCGGCGAGCCGAGCGCGGCGCTTCCCTCGACCGCGTTCGTCGGCTTCCTGCAGAACCACGACCAGATCGGGAACCGCGCGTTCGGCGAGCGGATCACCGCGCTCGCGAGCGACGAGGCGGTGCGCGCGGCGACGGCGGTGCTGCTGCTCGCCCCGCAGATCCCGCTGCTGTTCATGGGCGAGGAGTGGGCGGCCTCGACGCCGTTCCTGTTCTTCGCCGACTTCGGCGGCGAGCTCGCGCGCGCGGTGACCGAAGGGCGGCGCAAGGAGTTCGCCGCGTGGCCGGCGTTCGCCGAACCGGCGACGCGCGAGCGCATCCCCGATCCGCAAGCCGTCGAGACGATGCGCGCTTCGGTGCTCCGCTGGGACGAGCGCGCGCAGCCGTGGCACGCGGAGATGCTGCGGTTCCACGCAGAGCTGCTGGCGATCCGCGCGCGCGAGATCGTGCCGCGGCTCGCGAGCGGCGTGCACGGTGACGGCTATGAGCTGCTTGCGGAGCGAGCGATCCGCGTGCGGTGGCGCTTCGGCGGCGGCGCGCGGCTCACGCTGGTCGCGAACCTGGGCGACGAGCCGGCGGACGGCGCGGACGAAACCGCCGGCGAGCCGCTCTACCGCATCGGCGCCGCGCCGCGCGCGCCGTGGAGCGTCGCGTGGTATCTCGCGCCGTGACGCCGCGGACGACGTACCGGCTGCAGCTCCACGCCGGGTTCACCTTCGCGGACGC
>DATHLL010000193.1:0-11249 GCA_035488195.1 Candidatus Elarobacter sp.
CCGCGAGATGCCCGGGATCATGGACGGCACGCAGAAGCCGAACTACGCCACGACGGTCGACATCGTCACGCGCGCGGCATTGAAAGAGATGATCGTTCCGGCGCTCATCCCGGTCGGGGTGCCGATCCTCATCGTCATCGCGTCGTTCTTCCTCCCGAACAACGGCGGGGCGAAGATGATGGGCGGCGTGCTCGTCGGGTCGATCGTCACCGGGCTGTTCTTGGCGATCGCCATGACCGCGGGCGGCGGCGCGTGGGACAACGCGAAGAAGTACATCGAGGACGGCAACTACGGCGGCAAGGGCTCTCCGGCGCATGCCGCCGCGGTCACCGGTGATACCGTGGGCGATCCGTACAAAGATACCGCGGGGCCGGCGATCAATCCGATGATCAAGGTGCTCAACATCGTGGCTCTGCTGCTCGTCGGGTTCCTCGTGCACTAGTCTTGCGGGTGGCGTAGTCGCGGGGGCGGCGTACACCATGATCGCGGGCACGGGGCCCCGGACTTCCTGTCCGGGGCCCCTCTGTCTTCGCATCGCTTCCGCCCATCCTGGGCACGCTCGCTCACACGGCCCGCAATCATGGTGTACGCCGCCCCCGCGACATGGTGACGATTCTTAAGAGAAGCTCAAGGATATTGCACATGCGAATGTCACCCTGATTTGAATGTCACCCTGAGCTTGTCGAAGGGTGAGCCATGGCCGCATGATGAACGCCTCGTTCCCCTCACCCGATTTCCGCGGAGGACCGATCCATGGCGAATCCGTTCGTGCACATCGAGCTCAACTCGAACGACGTCGCGAAAGCGCGGCCGTTCTACGCGGGGCTCTTCGGGTGGGAGCTCAACGACATGGACATGGGGCCGGCGGGGACGTACACCATGATCGGGGTCGGGGACGACGGGACTGGAGGCGGAATGATGCAGCATCCGGTGCCCGGCGCGCCGTCCGTCTGGGTTCCGTACGTCCTCGTCGACGATCTCGCGGCATCAACCGAAAAGGCGCGCTCGCTGGGGGGCACCGTCGTTCAGGCGAACGTCCCGGTCGCGGAGATGGGGACGTTCAGTATCGTTCAGGATCCAACCGGCGCGGTGTTCGGGCTTTGGGAGACGAAGTCGCAAGGCTCCTGAACCGGGACTTACCTGATCGACGGCTCCGGACCTGAGTCGCGGGCGAGTCGGTCAGCCGGCGGCGGCGATGGTGTTGGTGTCGAGGAGGGCGCCTACGGCGTCGGCGCTCATCGGGCGATAGAAGTGGTAGCCCTGGGCGTACTCGCAGTCGAGCGCGGCGAGCTCTTCGACTTGGCGCTGGGTCTCGACACCTTCGGCGACGACGTCGATGCCGTAGGAGCGGGCGAGCTGGATCAGCATCCGGACGATCGGCGCGCTTCCGAGGCCGCCGTCGGTGCTCTCGACGAACGAGCGGTCGATCTTCATCGCGTCGAACGGGAGCTGGTGCAGGTAGCGCAGCGACGAGTAGCCGGTGCCGAAGTCGTCGATGCAGAGGTGCACGCCGGTCGCGCGCAGGCGCGCGAGCGAGCCGAGCGAGAGCGTGTTCGAGCGGATTACCGCGCTCTCCGTGATCTCCAGGACGATGTCGTCGGAGGAGAGGCCGAAGCGGCGCAGGTTGCGCGCGACGAAGGCGTCGAGGTCGGGTTCGAGGACTTCCTGCACCGAGAGGTTCACGTGCATGCGCAGGTCGAGCAGCGGGGCGCGGCGGCGCCATTCGGCGAGGCGGCGGCAGGCGTCGACGAAGACGAAGCGGCCGATCGGGACGACGAGTCCGACTTCTTCGGCCAGCGGGATGAACTCGCCGGGGAGCACGTCGCCGGTCTGCGGGTTGCGCCAGCGGACCAGCGCCTCGAAGCCGACCAGCCGCGCGTCGTTGAGGCGCACGATCGGCTGGTACTGGACCGTGAACTGTTCCTGCTCGATCGCCGCGCGCAGGTCGCTCGTCAGCGCGAGGCGGCGCGCCGCCTCGTAGTGCATGTGGTGGTCGAAGAACGCGTGGCGGCCGCGGCCCAGCGACTTCGCGTGGTACATCGCGGTGTCGGCGTTGCGCAGGACCTCTTCGATCCGCTCCTCGGTCGGCTCGATCACCGCGATCCCGATCGACGCGGTGTTGTAGACCGCGCGGCTCTCGATCAGCATCGGCGCGACCAGCGCGTCCTGGATCGCCTCGACCGCGTCTTCGACTTGGCCGACGTCGTGGCGGTCGGCGAGCAGCAGCGCGAACTCGTCGCCGCCGATCCGCGCGATGAAGTCGTCGGGCGCGACCGTCGCGCGCATCCGGTCGCCGACCGCCATCAGCATCGCGTCGCCGGCCATGTGCCCGAGCGAGTCGTTGATCGACTTGAACTCGTCGAGGTCGACGAAGAGCACCGCGAAGACGCGGTCGGGCTGCGAGCGCGCGTGCTCGAGCGTCGCGGCGAGCCGCTCCTGGAAGTACGTGCGGTTCGGGAGACCGGTCAGCGCGTCGTGCGTCGCCTCGTGGCGGAGCCGCGCCTGGTTGGCCTCGAGCAGCCGGCGGCGCTCCACTTCGCCGCGGTGGGCTTGCGCGTTCGCCAGCGCGAGGCCCATCAGGTTCACGAAGAGCTGGAGGCCGCGGAGCGTCTCGCGGCTCGGGATCTTGCCGTCGGCGGGGCCGTCGGGGCTCAGGTACCCGATCATCTCGCCGTCGGGGTCGCGCAGGACCAGGCAGATCGAGTCGCGCTCGTGCCACGCCTGCGGGGTCGGGCGGGGCGAGTCGCGGTCGGCCTCGCTCGCGTAGATCGCGCGCTCCCAGTGGAACTCGCGCTCCGCCGGGATGTAGTAGGCGTTCTCGAAGACCTCGTACTGCGGCGCCAGCACGTCGAGGATGTCGACCTTGGCGATCCGCTCGTTCTTCCGGCGCGCCGCGATGTCGTCGGCGTAGCCGAGCAGCACACGGCGGGTCATCTCCCCGGTCTGGGTCCCGTCCGCCAGGACGATCGTGACGTACCGGAACCCGAACAGGTCGGCCACCCCGCGCGCGATCGACTCGAGCGCAAGGTCAAGCTCGCGCAGACGCAAGATGTCCCGCGTGATCTCGAGGACGCGCTCGAAGCGCCGCTCCACCGGCATTCCTCCAGAATATCGGCGCGGGGCCGTCCGGTCCCTAGGTCGGGATGCCCAATACCACAATGCCACCCAGTAGGCACTCGGCGTCCCTATCGTCGGCCCATGGAGACGTCGACCTACCTCTGTCCCGACTGCGGCGCCGGTCACGACGAGCCCGGGGAGGCGGCCCTCGGCCACCGGGTCCGCTGCCTCGACTGCCAGATCGAGATCGACCTCGCCTTCGAGATCAGGATGATGCCCGCACCCCGCGTCGCCGCCTGACCCCGCTTGTCCGCGGCTTGGCCCGGCTAGATCGTCGGGTCGTCGGGTTGGTTCGCCGTCTCGCGGTCGAGCCGCTCGATCCACTTCCGCTGGATCTCGATGCTCGGGATGCAGTACTTCGCGACGTGGATGAAGATCTCGCGCATCTCCGCGGCCGAGTACTCCCGCGTCTCGTCGAAGTGCGAGAAGAGCGGAGGCACCGGGATATAGTGGTCGCTCCGATGTGACGGGTCTTTCGGATCGGTGAACCACAGCGCCGTCAGCTCCACGGCGAAGCACGTCAGGTAACGGACCTCGAAGCCGCGCTCGAGGCGAGCCCAGATCTCCTCGCGCAGCTTCGTCAGCTCGTAGTCGATCATCAGCGAGCCGTCGTTCCCGTTGAACGCGTCGAGCCGCACGACCCGGCGCCCGTCACGCTCTGCGGTCGACAACCCGGTCCCCTCGGCAAGACGATAGATGTCCGCTTCGTAGGTGTCGACCTCGATCGTCACCGGCTTGGTGCCTCGATACGGTGCCGGCTCGTGGCGCGGAAGCGGATCAGGTCGTCGCATCGGCTCGTGCAAGAGCGAGACGGTAGCTCGCGGTCGAGCAACCGGTCCTGGGCGCGTGAGAATCGTGTAGAACCATCGTCCCTTCCCCGCGTATGCGTGCGTGAACTCATCGACGCTCAGCTCCCAGCGCCGGGAACCGGTCTTCGGGTCGCAGACACCGATGCGTCCGTGCGCGACGTCGACCGCCGTGATGACGACCGCGTGGTTCCAGGTGTGGAATCGCACGAGCGCCACGACGGGACGATCGCGTTCGAGCTCCCGCCGAACGGTCTCCAGGCGAACGGATCGCCTGTACGGCAAGGCGTAGTGGCCGTAGTGCGCGAGCACCGAATCGACGTCGTGCTCGCGGTCGCAACGAAGCTCCGGAAGCGGTTTGCGGCAACAGGTCTTGCGCTGGCCGAGGAACGTCGTTGCGTACTGACATTGGCGCCGTATCGGTCCGCCGTAGTGCTCGACGATCCCCTTCGCAACCGCCGCCCAACACAACTTATGGCCGATCTGGCGCTCCAACGCGAAGTCGATCGAAGCATCCCACCGCCGTTCGTACGCGTCGGCGAATCGCTCGTGCGAGAAGAACACACCGCGTGCGGTGCCCGGCCACGCGCGATCTCAGTTCACGCCGAGATCACTCGAGCAGCGCGAGGGCGCGGTCCGGGGTGGCGAGCTGTTCGGCGGTGCACTGGCGCGGCGCTTTGTCGGTTCGCCAGCGCACGGGACGCGTGCCGTGGCGGATGCGGCCGGCGGTGACCTGGTCGAACGCGACCTCGAGAACGAGGTCGTGCTTCAGCTTCACGTAGCTCTTGTCGCGGTCTTGGCCGCGGTCCCAGCGGCTCGGCGCCGTGTCGGGCGCGCCGCCGGTGAACCCCGGCTCGCCGAGGTGCGGGCGCAGCCGCTCGATCAGCGCGCGCTTCTCCTCGGCGGGGAACGCGCTGCAGAACCCGATGTAGTCGAGCAGGCCGGCGTCGTCGTAGAGCCCGAGCAGCAGCGAGCCGACCTGCGTCGTCGAGCCCTTCGCGTAACGGAAGCCGCCGATCACGCAGTCGGCGGTCCGCACGCGCTTGACCTTGACCGCGGCGTCGCGCGTCCCGCTCGCGTACGCGGCGTCGGCGCGCTTCGCGATCACGCCGTCGAGCGCGCCGCCGACGCGCGCGAACCAGTCGTCGACCACGCCGCGGTCGCGCGTCGCCGGCGAGAGCCGCAGCGTCTCGCCGTCGAGCTGCCCGGCGAACGACTCGAGCCGCGTGCGCCGCTCAGAGAGCGGCAGCTCGACCAAGTCCCGCCCGTCCTCGGCGAGCAGGTCGAAGACCAGATACCACGCCGGCGTCGCCTTCGCCAGCATCGCGACCCGCGACGCCGCCGGATGGATCCGCTGCTGCAGCGCGTCGAACGAGAGCGCGCCGGCGATCGGGACGACCAGCTCGCCGTCGAGGACGAACGTCTTCGCCGGCAGGCGGCTCAGCGCATCGACGATCTCCGGGAAGTAGCGCCCGAGCGGCTGGCCCGCCTTCGACTGGAGCTGCACCTCGCGGCCGTCGCGGAACGCCAGGCAGCGGAAACCGTCCCACTTCGGCTCGTACTGCCACTGGGGACCGGTCGGGACGTCGGAGACCGCCCGCATCTCCATGGGTGGGTAGCCGAACGGGATCACCTCACGGGTCTACCCGTCAAACGCCGCCTCGTTCCGGCCGAAGCCTTAACGGAAGGGGGATTCGTTCTTGGGCGTCTTCGGCTGGTGGCGGCGGTCGCGCGCGGCTCGGATCATGGTGGTGACGGCCGCGGTGTTCCTGGCGTTCGCCGGGGTCCTGCTGCTGGTCGTCCGGCGCGACGTCGCGGAGACGGTCGAGGGCGAGATGCGGGCGCGGGTCGAGACCGCCGCCGAGGTGATGCGGGGCTTCGCCGCGTCGAGCGGACAGGCGCAGGTGACGCACGACGGCAAGCTCGCGTTCGGGACGACGGTCGCGAACGGCGACGGCATGCTGGTCGACCGCGTCAAGCAGGTCACCGGCGCCGACGCCGCGGTCTACCAGATCGTCCGCGGGAAACCGGTCTCGGTCGCCTCGACGCTGACCCGTCACGACAACCGGATCCTGGGCGAAGAGCTGACCGGCCCCGCCCGTGAGGCGTTCGAGCACGACCGCGACTTCGCCGGCGTCAGCACGGTCGAAGGCCGCGCGTACGTGAACCGCTACGCGCTCGTCCGCAACTACGTCGGCGAGCCGATCGCGATCCTCTACGACGGGATCCCGCGCGACGCCGTCGACGCCGCGGTCGCGCGGGCGTTCTATTCCGTGCTCTTCACCGCGACCGGCGCGATCCTCGCGGTGCTGCTCGCGCTGTGGTTCATCGTGCGGCCGGTCTCAGTCAACGCGCAGGCGCTCGCGCGCGACGCCGAAGCGCTCGCCGAAGGCCGCGTCGACGACGTCGCGACGCGCCCGGGCGCCGACGAGCTGGGCCGCGTCGCCGGCGCGTTCGCGCGGATCGCCGCCTACCAGCGCGCCCTGACCGAGCACGCCGAAGCGATCGCCGGCGGCGATCTCTCGCGCACCGTCACGCTCGCGAGCGGCGGCGACCGGCTCGGCCAGGCGGTCGCGCGGATGACCGCGACGCTGCGCGAGGTCGTCGTCGCGCTGCAAGACTCCTCGGCGGAGCTCGCGCAGCACGCCTCGGCGCTCGACCGCGCCGCGTCGCGCTCGGCGGAGATCGTCGGCGGCGTCGGCGTCGCGGTGCGCGAGCTCGCTTCGGGATCCGCGGAGCTGTCATCGGCGGCCGAGACGTCGAACGTGATCGTGCGGCAGTTCGAGGCCGCGATCGAAGGGATCGCGCGCGGCGCGGTCGACCAGGCGATGCAGGTGCGGACGGCGTCGGGCGACGCGCAGCGGATGGCCGGCGACGTCGCGCGCGTCGCCGAGATCGGCGGCGAGCTCGCCGAGGCCGGGCACGGGACGCGCGCGACCGCGCAGGCCGGCGCGAGGGCGGTCAGCGACACGATCGAGGACATGCGCGCGATCCAGCGCGGCGTCGCCGAGGCGGCGGCGAAGATCCGCGAGCTCGGCGCGATCTCGCAGCAGATCGGGACCGTCGTCGAGACGATCGACGCACTGACCGATCAGACGAACCTGCTTGCGCTGAACGCGGCGATCGAGGCGGCGCGCGCCGGCGAGCACGGCCGCGGCTTCGCCGTCGTCGCCGACGAGGTCCGCAAGCTCGCCGAGTCGTCCTCGCGCGAGACCAAGGAGATCGGCGGACTGATCGTCGAGGTGCAACGCCGCACGCGCGAAGCCGTCGGCGCGGTCGAGGCGGGCGCGGCGATCGCCGACCGCGGGACCGCGAAGGTCGGCGCGGCGAGCGCGGCGCTCGACGACATCATCGCCGCGGTCGACCGCACCGTGCAGCGCGTCGGCGAGATCGCCGAGGCGATGCGCGAGATGGCGGGCGGCGCGCGGAACGTCGGCCAGTCGATGGACTCGATCAACGCCGTCGTCGAGCAGAACTCGTCCGCCACCGAGGAGATGGCCTCGCAGACCGGCGAGCTCGCGCGCGCGATCGGCGCGATCGCCTCGACCGCCGACGAGAACGCGCGCAACACCGCCGAGGTCTCCACCTCCGCCGCCCGCATGGAAGACGACGTCGCCCGCGTCCGCGCCGAAGCGCTCACCCTCGACGCGACCGCAACCCGCCTGCGCGAGCTCGTCAGCCGCTTCCGACTGTCACGCGAACGCCCCAACGCCAGCCTGAGCGACGCGGATGACGTTGCGGTCAGGGTGATACCGGAGCTTTCTTGCGCGACGGTTTCTTCACCGGCTCGGGGATGAACTTCGCCATGTCGAGGCGGCCGGTGCGGCTCTTCATCGGCGCCCAGAGATCGCCGACTTCGAGCAATCGCTCGCGGATGTTGTCGAGGCGGAAGTCGTCGATCTCGAGTCCGGCGGCGATCTCGTCCCAGGTCACCGGCGCGGAGACGGTCGCGCGCGGTTTCGCGCGCACCGAGTAGACCGAGGCGAGCGTCTTCCCCCAGGCGTTCTGGTTGTAGTCGACCAGGACGCGGCCGGGCGGGCGCTTCGCGATGCGGTACTCGGCGGTGATGATGTCCGGGCGCATCCGCTCCATCGTCTGCGCGAACGCCTTCGCGAACGTCCAGACCTCTTTCTGCAGCGGGCCGCGCACGATCGGGACGTAGACGTGGACCCCCGACGATCCCGACGTCTTCGCGTAGGCGGGGATCCCGAGATCCTCGAGCGCCTCGTGCACCAGCAGCGCGACTTCCCGCACGGTGGCGAACGCGGTCGAGCCGTCCTTCATCGGGTCGAGGTCGAAGTGCAGGTAGTCGGGCCGGTCGACGTCGTCGCAGCGCGCGTACCACTCGTTCAGATCGATGCAGCCGAGGTTGATCAGCCACAGCAGGCTCGCCAAGTCGTCGATCATCGGGAACGCGATGACGCTCCCCGAGCCGTGCTCGATCGAGCACGTGCGCAGCCACGGCGGCGCGTTCGAGGGCGTCCGCTTCATGTAGAAGAAGTCGCCGCTCGCGCCGTTCGGGTACCGCTTCATCACCTGCGCGCGGTCCTGCATGTAGGGGATCAGGAACGGCGCGACGTCGGCGTAGTACTGCAGCAGATCGCCCTTCGTCGCGCCGGTCTCGGGGAAGAACGTCTTGCGCAGGTTGGTCAGCGCGACGTCCTTCCCGGCGGCGCGCACGACCGCGGCCTCCCGGTCGCGAGGGATCGGGAAGCTGCCGGGCTCAATCCTCGTCCCTGTGCTTCGCGTCATCACCTGTAACTTAAACGGCATCAGGGCCGCGGCCCGCAAGGGATTCTTCAGGTGGATGGAGGCCCAGGACGCCGACGTGGTCTGCCTCCAGGAGACGAAGGCGCAGGAGCACCAGCTCCCGCCCGAGGCGCTCGACCTCGCGCGCTACCACTCCGCGTTCGTGGACGCGCAGAAGAAAGGCTACTCCGGCGTCGCGATCTACGCGAAGCGCGCGCCGCTGCGGATCGTCCGCGGCCTCGGGATGGAGGACATGGACGCGGAGGGCCGCTTCGTGCGGATGGACTTCGAGGGCGGTCTGTCGGTGGCGTCGCTGTACGTCCCCTCGGGGACGACCGGCCCGGCGCGCCAAGCCGTCAAGGAGCACTTCCTCGACCGCTTCATCGCGAACCTCGCGCAGATGAAGAACGAAGGGCACCCGATGCTGGTGTGCGGCGACTACAACATCGCGCACAAGGACATCGACGTCTTCAACCCGGCGCGCTGCGTCGGCGTCACCGGCTTTCTGCCGCAGGAGCGCGCGTGGATGGACGACGTGCTCGAGCGCGTCGGCTGGGTCGACGCGTTCCGCGTCGTGCGCCCCGACGAGAAGAAGCAGTTCACCTGGTGGTCGGGCTGGAAGGGCGCCTGGGAGAACAACCTGGGCTGGCGGATCGACTACCAGCTCGCCACGCCGGATCTCGCGCCGCGCGTCCGCGCGGCGTCGATCTACCGTGACGAGCGTTTCTCCGACCACGCGCCCGTCACGATAGACTACGACCTACCGTAATGTCACCCTGACGAAGCGTGCGCTGACGGATCAGCCGTCGCCGGCCCGGGGCTGCATGCTGAGGACCGACGTCAGCCAGTCCCGCCAGGCTTTGTCCGTCGCGGCGCCGTCGAGCCCGCTGGTGTTCGGAACCTTCATCATGCCGCCCACCATCATGGCCTGATTCGATTTGCAGACGACGGACTGCGTGCCGATCGTGCCGGTCGGCTTCTCGTTGGCGCCGGCGGCGCGGCACATGAACGTGGCGGCGTTCGCGGGCGGCTTCATGAGCCCGGCGTCGGAGGACGCCGGCGCATCGGCGCCGAGCGTGAGCAGCGGGACGCACGCGAAGGAGGCGGCGACCGCGAGCGATACGATGGTCTTCTTCATGACATGGCCTTTCCGGGTGCGTTAGCCGAAGGTGAACGAGAACGCGCGCACGCCCGGGTCGAGGAACTCGATCTCGAACGTGCGGTCGCGAACCGTGCCGGTTTGCCGGATGAGCTGGTACATGCGCGGCTCCCGAACGACGCCGCCGCCGTCGGGAGCGGCGTCGACGCCGCGATTGCGGCCGGGAGGGGCGCCGTCGAGCTTCACCGTGAAGCGAACGGGCGAACCGCTCATGCTCGGTCCCATCACGAGGTGAAGGTCCCGGCTGTGAAAGCGGAAGACGATCTTCCCGGGCGCTTGGTCGAGCCCGCCCGACTCGCCGGTGACGGTCCACGAACCCGCGAGTCCCCATTGGTTCAGCGCGAGCCGCGCCGGCGCCGTATAGCGCGCGCTCCGGTTCCGCTGCAGCGTCTGTGGTGAGGCGAAATTCTCGGCGCGGTTGTAGCCGACGTAGGTCTCCGGCGAGGCGATCTCGTCGCTCGGCGGCGCCTCGGCGCCGGGCGCCGACAGCCGAACGCCGGGGCGCGCGGCGTCGCTTCCG
Source organism: Candidatus Elarobacter sp. (assembly GCA_035488195.1). Lineage (GTDB taxonomy): Bacteria > Vulcanimicrobiota > Vulcanimicrobiia > Vulcanimicrobiales > Vulcanimicrobiaceae > Vulcanimicrobium. The sequence goes on from DATHLL010000193.1 coordinate 10,352, forward strand.
CCGTTTTCGCGCAGCAGCTGGCGAATCACGCCTTCGGACTTCTCGTAGTCGCCCTCGCCGAAGTGGCTGTACCGCATGCGGCCGCTGCGGTCGATGAAGTAATCCGCGGGCCAGGCGTCGTTCCGAAACGCGTTCCAGATCGCGTAGCCGCTGTCGACCGCGACGGGATACGTGACCTGATAATCGCGCACTGCCTTCTCGATGTTCGGAAGATCCTTCTCGAAGCCGAACTCCGGCGTGTGGACGCCGACGACGACCAGACCGGCGTCCGCGTACTTTGCCGCCCAGCTTCGGACGTACGGCACGTTGCGCAGGCTGTTGATGCACGAGTACGTCCAGAAGTCGACGAGCACGACCTTGCCGTGCAGCGACGCGGGGGTCAGCGGCGGGCTGTTGATCCAGGAGGTGTTCTCTGCCGAGACGAGCGCGGCCAGGTCGGGAACGGCGCGCGCGGCGCCGAGCGCCGGTGATTCTGCAGACACGGTCATGCCCCGTTGGAGAACGAGAGCGACGACAGCCGAAGCCACGAAGACGGCGAAACGAACGCATCGCGCCGCGCGCGTGGTCGCTCCCATGGCGCTCAGGTCGCGTGTGAGAGAGCGCGGACGTTCGCAGTGAAGAACTGCAGCAAGTCGGCGTTGAGCCGGTCCTTGTGCGTCGTCGGCAGACCGTGCGGGGCGCCTTCGTACACCTTCAGCTCGGCATTCGGGATGAGCTGCACCTGCCGCATCGCCGCTGCCGTGATCGGCACGATCTGATCGTCGTCGCCCTGGATGACGAGCGCGGGGACGTCGAATTTCTTGAGATCTTCGGTCTGGTCGGTCTCCGAGAACGCCTTGATGCAGTCGTGGCAGGCGTCGAGGCTCGCGAGCATGCCCTGCATCCAGAACGCGTCGCG
>DATHLL010000194.1:0-10351 GCA_035488195.1 Candidatus Elarobacter sp.
GAGGATGCGATACCGGAACGCGAAGCGACGACCATCGTCGCGGTGAAGCGGATCGGCGCGGGCTGAAGTCGGTTCATGGCGTTCCTCCTTTCTACCGCGCGGAATCGCGCGGTCGGTCCAGCGACTCTACCATGCGCTCGAGCCGTTCGTCAACACTTCCGCAGCGTGCGGATCGGGCGAAGCCCGAACGCGAAGGGTTCACCGAAGGTGAACCCACTAATGGGCGGCCCAGCCGCCGTCGATCGAGATCGGCGCGCCGGTGATCGAGACGGCGAAGTCGCTGCACAGGTACGCGCACAGCGCGCCGACCTCGCCGACCTCGATGAACCGCTTCGTCGGCATCGCGTCGAGGAACGCGCGCTCGAGCGCCTCCTCTTCGCTGATCCCGCCGCCGTACGAGGCGACGAGCCCGGCCGCCTGATTCCGCACCAGATCCGTCATCACCGCGCCCGGGCAGATCGCGTTCGCGGTGATCCCGTGCTCGGCGCCCTCGACGGCGAGCACCTTCGTCATCCCGACGACGCCGTGCTTCGCGGCGACGTACGCGGCCTTGAACGGCGATCCGATCAGCCCTTGGACGCTGGCGACGTTCACGATGCGGCCGCGGCCGCGCGCGAGCAGATGCGGCCACGCCGCTTTCGAGGTGTAGAAGACGCTGTCGAGATCGATCGCGCGCACGTTCACGTACTTGTCGTCGGGGAACTCGGCGATCGGCGAGACGAACTGCACGCCGGCGTTGTTCACGACGTGGTCGAGCCCGCCGAGCTCGCTCGCGGCGCGGTTGACGCTCGCGCGGATCGCCGCGGGGTCGCGGACGTCGCACGCGTACGCGCGCGCGGTCACGCCGTGCCGCGCCGCGATCTCGCGCGCCGTCTGCTCCGCGCCGGCGGCGTCGACGTCGACGACCGCGACCGCCGAGCCTGCTTGGGCGAGCGCCTCGGCGCACGCGCGCCCGATCCCGCGGGCCGCGCCCGTCACAAAGCTGATCCGCTCGTGTAGATCGATCGTTAGCAAGGTCGACGTTCCTCCTCCCGAAGGGATCGCTCCGTGGGTACTCTGGTCCTCTCCGCCGTCGCTCGCTCGTTCGGCGACGTCACCGCCGTTCGCGACGTCTCCTTCACCGTGCCGCCCGGCGCGACGTTCGGTCTGCTCGGCCCGAACGGCGCCGGGAAGACGACGACGATGCGCATGATCCTCGGCATCCTCGTCCCCGACGGCGGGACCGTCACCTGGGACGGCGAGCATGTCGACCTGCGCGTGCGGCGCCGCTTCGGTTATCTCCCCGAGGAGCGCGGGCTGTACGGAAAGCTCAAGGTGCGCGAGCAGATCGCGTACTTCGGGCGCCTGCACGGCGTCGAGCCGCCGAACGATCTGCGCCGCGCCGACGCGTGGATGGAACGGCTCGGGATCACGCAGTACGCCGACCGGCCGTGCGCCGAGCTCTCCAAAGGCAACCAGCAGAAGGTGCAGGTCGCCTGCGCAGCGCTGCACCGCCCCGACCTGCTCGTCCTCGACGAGCCGTTCTCGGGGCTCGATCCCGAGAACGCCGAGGTGCTGCTCGAGTCGCTGCGGCTGCTGCAGCAGTACGGCACCTCGCTGATCATCTCGTCGCACCAGATGTGGCAGATCGAGGATCTCTGCGACACGTTCTGCGTGATCGCCGGCGGGACGGTGCGCGCGAGCGGGACGCTCCCCGAATTGCGCGCGGCGTGGCCGACGCGGATCGTCGAGATCGAGCCGGCGGCCGATCCGCTGCGCGGCGTCCTCGAAGCGATGCCGGGCGCGCGGCGGCTCCCCGAGGCCGACCGGCCGCGGCTGGCCTACGAGATCCCGGCCGACGCCGACGCGGCGGCGCTGCTGCGGCGGCTGGTCGCCGCCGGCGACGTCACGCGCTTCGAGCGCGTCGAGCCGAGCCTGCAGGACATCTACCTGCGCGCGATCGGAGCGGCGGCGTGAGCACGCTCGGGATCGTCTTCACCGCCGAGTTCGTGCGGCGCATCCGCTCGCGCGCGTTCATCTTCGGCTCGATCATCGGCGCGGCGAGCATCGTGCTGATCGCGGTCCTCCCCGCGCTGCTCAGCGGCGCGCTCTCCAGCTCGACCAAGAGCGTGATCCTGGCCGGCGACCCGCGCCTCGTCGCGACCGCGAAGACGCTGCTCGCGCACGACTTCGAGGTCGTCGAGACGATGCCGGCGCCGGCGACCGCGCCGACGCTCGCGTATCTCGACGCGCACGGGAAAGCGGCTGCGCTCGCCGTGCTGACGCGGCGGCCCGACGGGCTGCACGTCGTCGCCTACGCGCGCGACCCGTCGATCTTTCGCGAGGAGTTCGGCCGCGATCTCGCGCCGATGCAGGTCGCGCTCGCGACCGACGTTCCGGTCGACCGCGTCGCGAAGCACCTCGACGTTCCGGTCGACGTCCGCGACGTCTCGGGCCGCTTCGCCGACGCGAGCGCCGCCGACGCGGCGAAGGGGATCGCGTACCTGTTCGTCATGCTGCTCTACCTCTCGATCCTGCTCAACGCGCAGTCGATCATGACCTCGGTCGCCGAGGAGAAGACGAGCCGGATCGCCGAGCTGCTGGTCGCGACGCTCGACCCCGCGCGGCTGCTCGCCGCGAAGATCCTGGCCTCCGCCGCGACGGGGTTCATCCAGCTCGGCGTGTGGATCGGGGTCGGCATGCTCGCCGGGCGCGCGGTGACGCGGATGTTCGCGCACGAAGCCGCCTCCGGTGCCGCGTCGGCGTCCGGCAGCAGCGCGGCGATGTTCGGCTCGCTCTCCGTCTCGGCCGGCGAGATCCTCGCCTTCCTAGCCTTCTTCGCGGTCGGCTTCGCGCAGTACGGCGTGCTGTACGCGGCCGCGGCCTCGCTGATCAACCGCACCGAGGATCTCGGCACGGTCGCCGGGCCGCTGGTGATCCCGGTCGTCGCGGGGATCATCCTCGCGCAGCTCGGCCTGCAGTTCCCGAACAGCCCGAACGTCGTCGTCTGCTCGCTGATCCCGCTGATCTCGCCGTTCGTGATGTTCACCCGGATCGCGGTCTCGAACGTTCCGGTCTGGCAGGTCGCGCTCTCGCTCGCGCTCAACGTCGGCGCCGCCGTGCTGCTCGCGTGGGCGTCGGGGAAGGTGTACCGCGTCGGCCTGCTGCTCTACGGCCGCGCGCCCTCGCTGCGCCAGGTCATCGCGACGCTGCGCGCATGAGCGCGCGGCGCCGCGCCGCGATCACGTGCCGCAGGAGCCGGAGAGCGCGAGCCCGCCGCTCGCGAACGATCCGATCGGGCTCGGCGGCGTGACGGGCGAAGGATCGGTCTGCGGGTTGACGGAGCGCTCGAACGCGGCCTGCAGCTCGCCGTAGCAGCCGACGAGCGTCGCCATGTCGGGCGACTGGAACGCGTTGAGCACCGCGCCGCGCGAGGCCTGCGGGCCGGTCAAGGGCTGCAGCATCGCCGGGACGTCGGTCGCCGCGTTCACCTGAATCTGCGCCCGGCCGAGCAGCATCGGCGTGCTCAAGCCGCCGTTCGCGAGCGTCTTGCCGCAGGTCGCGGTCGCCGTCCCCGAGTTCGCCGTGGGCTGCCAGAACGGCAGCGTCCCGGTCGCCGGCGCGGCGAGCGGCGCACCGTCTTGCAACAGCGCGGGCGGCGGGGTCGCGCAGGTGATCGTCAGCGGCGAACCGGCGGCAGCGGCGTACGCCGCGTAGAGGCTGTACTGCTGGTACGGGTTGATCTCGGCCGAGACCATCCCGCCGTAGCGCGCGACCATCTCGACGCGCTCGCCGAGCACGCCGGTCTGCAGCGCCCAGATCACACCGAACATCACCAGCAGGAAGACGGGCAGCGCGATCGCCGTCTCGATCAGCGCCTGGCCGCGCGCGCGGAACGTCACGACGCCTTGCACGACAGCTGCGCCGTGTCCAGCTTACCGGAGAACGGTTTGATCGGAACGGCGTTCCACCAGCCCGTCACGGCGGAGAACTCGGGGCCGTTGACGCGCTCGGCGTACGCGTCGTACTTCGGGAACGCCGTCGCCGGGTTGCCGCCGAACTGGATGGTGAACCAGTTCCAGTTGTTCGGCCCGGTCGCGGTCGTCGCCGGCCCGTAGGTCTCGACCGGCTGGAACGGCGCTCCGGTGCGAGGATCGTTGAGGAAGCCCGGCTGGATCCACTCCTGTGTTACCATCGCCGAGGTCGCGGCGGCACGGCCGACCGCGGTGAACGTCGGCGGCTCGAAGCCGAGGAACGAGGGGACGATCGGCGCGACCTTCGCGCAGGTCACGATCTCGATCTGGGCGGGCGTGTAGTCCGGCTTCACCGTCGCCGGCGTCCCGGGGTTGTTGATCACCCACGCGCCGCCGTCTTGCTCGACGTCGTTGACCGCGCCTTGCCGCGGCACCACCGCGACGACGTTGTAGGTGAAGCCGCAGTCGCCGCCGTCCGCCTGGCCGCAGTTGGCCTCGAGCTGCTTGACCATCGCCGTTGCGTCGGCCTGCGCCTGTGAGAGCGTGTATTGAGAAGTGCGGTTCACGAGCTGCACGTCGTTGGTGTAGCGGTTCACCGCCTTCATGTACTGGTCGCGCAGCGCGGCGAACGTGGCGGCGCAGTTCGAGCCGCAGCCCGGATCGCCGTAGGCGGCGGCCTGCATCCCGTTGAGCAGGTTGCGGATGCGCCACTCCTCGACCGCCGCCGCGTAGACGAGCGCGAGCTGTTGGTTCCACGTCTGCGTCTGCACCGAGAGCGCCGCGGTCGCCGCCGCGTCGGCTGCGTTCTGCGCGCGCACTTGCCAGCGCAGCACCTCGCCGTACTGCAGCGCGGCGAACGCGAGCACCAGGGCGGCGGCGATCCCGAGCGCCCAGATCGGCAGCGTCTGCCCGCGCGAGCGCGCGAGCGCGATCCGCGTCAGGGGCATCCCGGCGCCGTGTTCGTCGGATTCAGGGGATAGCTGCCGATCGCGGTCGTGCCGATCGTGTAGCCCGGCGGAATCGCGATATCCCAGCCGTAGACGGTTTTCATGCAGTTCCCGCCCGGGTCAAGGACGCTCCCGGTCGCGTCGCCGTTCGCCGGAAACGTCATCGTATTGAGCTGTTGAGCGATCTGGGCGTACACTTGCTGGTGGATCGACATCGCACCGTACACCGCGCCCGGCTGGATCCCGTTCTGCGGCAGATTCCAGTTGCTGCCGTCGAGATACTCGGCGAAGCCGGAGGCGAACAGCGGCGGGTTTTGCTGGCACCCGGCCTGGGGCGCCGGCGAGCAGTGATAGAGGAAGCGGAAGCCGATGTGGTACGGCGGCGCGTTCCCGTCGTCGCTGAAGTACGACTTCGAGTTCTGGAAGTCGGCGCTCGAGTTGAGCGGGTCGCCGAAGAGGTCGAAGCCGACGCCCGAGACCATCATGTTCGCCTCGATCACGGCGCTCGAGAGGTTGGTGACCGGCAGGATGTTCCCCATCCCGACGCCGTCGTTGGTGATCGTCGCCTGGGTGTGCGTGGGGCGCACGACCTGCGCGCCGCCGTGGCGGTTCGACTGCGCGGCGACGTTGTAGTCGACCGGAACGGTCGTCGTGTCGGGCTGCGACTGCTGGACGCTCACCGTCGCGTTCTGCGCGACGGTCGGGAACGGGCCTTGGATCGCCGCGTTCGGGTCGTTGCCGAGCACGGAGGCGTGCGCCGCGACGAACGCCGCGCCGTCGCCGCCGAGCTGCGCGAGCCCGATGATCCCGAGCTCGAACGTCCCGAACAGCAGCGTGAGGATCACGCCGAGCACGACCGCGGTCTCGGGGACCGCCGCTCCCCGAGACGCCTTCACGACCCTGTCTGCGCCGCCGTCAGCTTGTCCGTGACGTAGTTGAGCGTCGCGGAGACGGCGTTGTAGACGTGGTTGAGGCCGACGATCGCGACGACCGCGATCAGCGCGAGCACGAGCGCGTACTCGGTGAGCGAGGCGGCGTCCTCGTCACGCAGCATCGCGGCGAACGGCGTCATCGGGTGATCACCTCCGGGGTCATGACGAACACGACGTCCGTCTCCTGTTTCTGGTAGCGGGTCGAGCGGAAGAGCTTGCCGAGGATCGGCAGATCGCCCAGGCCCGGGATCTTGTCGACGTTGCGCTGCTCCTGGCGGCGCAGCAGCCCGCCCATCACGATGCTCTCGCCCGGCTTGGTCACGATGTCGGTCGTGATGCGGCTGGTCTTGAACGAAGGGAGCGTGATCCCGCCGACGGTGATCCCGTCCTGGAAGTCGAGGTCGCTCACCTCGGGGGTGATCTTCGACTCGACGGTGCCGTCGGGGAGGATCGTCGGCGTGACGTTGAGCTTCACGCCGTACTCCTTGAACTGGACGTTGTAGGTCCCGAGGTTGCTCGAGACGACGTACGGGACTTCGCCGCCGACCAGGAACGTCGCGTTCGAGCCCGGCATCGTGAGCAGATCCGGCGAGGAGAGGATCCGCGCGTTGCCGTTGCGGATCAGCGCGTCGAGCGTCGGCGCCAGGAACTCGGCGCGGATGAACCGGCCGATGATCGTCCCCTTCCCGGGCGCGCCGACGTCGGCCGGGTTCTCGAAGATCGGGAAGCTGGGGTCGTTGTAGTGGACGACGCCGCCGGCGTCGACGAACGCGCCCTGCAGCCGGATACCGAGCTGCGAGAGCACCGTCTTGTCGACCTCGAGGATGTAGACGTGCGTGTCGACCTGCTGGTTGACGTCGAGCGCGAGGCGGTCGATGATCTTGCCGTCGGCGGCGAGGTTCGCGCCGGCGAGCCCGCGGACGCGCTGGAGGACGGCCTCCGCCGAGGCGCGGTCGCGGACGCGCCCGCTGACCATCACGTTTCCTTTGTTGTCGTAGTCGACGCGCACGTCGCGGGCGCCGGTCTCGCGCTCGAGCTCCGCCTGCAGGGCTCCGAGCGGCCGCGAGACCGTCACCGCGTTCACGATGTCGTACTTCTGGTTCTTGGCCAGCGCGGCGAAGCGGCCGACGACGTCGGCGACGCGGTTCGCCTGCGCCTGATCCGTCACGTCGCCCTTCACCACCAGCGCGCGGCCGACCGGATCGACCGAGACCGCCGGCAGGTTGATCGTCATCCGCATCATCTGCGCGAGATCGTCCAGGGTCTGCTCGGTGACCGTCACGTCGTACTCGCGCCGGCCCGCGTTCGTCCACACGAGCACGGTCGTGTGTCCGGGCGCCTTCGCGTTGACGATGACCTGCTGCGTCCCGACCGGCACGACGCCCGCGATCCGGCCGTCGCCGACCGCGACGCGGGTCAGCCCGGGCGCGTCGATCGTCGTCGAGCGCCCCGAAGGGAGCGATATCGCTGCGATGGGCTGCGCGAACGCCGGTGAGGCGATGGCAACGGACGCGACGATGGGCGGAAGCCAAGCCAGCGGTTTCATCCGGGTTCGTTCTGCCCGCCCCAATGCCGTTAACGCGTCGACGTCCCGTCAACGATGCGTAAAAGTTCCCACGTTCACGCGAGTCGAAGGTCCTAACGACGGTATGACCGGGCCGTGACTCTTTCGATGCGGCGCCTCGGCGCGACGCTTGTCGCAACGGCGTTCCTGGCCGCTCCGGCTACCGCCCACACCGGAACCCCGCTCATGCGGGTGGCCGAAGGCGCGGGCTACGTGTATGCGTGGTCGGCGTCCGCATCGGAGGTCACGCTCTCGCGCCCCGGCCTCACCGTCGTCCTCCGACCCGGCAACCGCCGCTACGAGATCAACGAACGCGTGGCGTACGCCAGCGAAGCACCCGTCTACGAGAACGGCGACCTCGTCGTCCCCGCAGACGTGGTGACCGAGCTGCGTGCGTTAGCCGGACGCAACCCGGATGTGCGTGCCATGGAGGGCGCGCGCACCGGACCCGTCTCCGGGCCCGCATCGGCGAGCGGTTCGCTTACCGTAACGGCGCGACAGGTGACGGGTCGCGAGGCCATTTCGATCGACGGGACGGCACCCGCTTCCGTGCCAGTGACCATCACACTCGTCGGCTCGATCTCTCGCGATCTTCCGGACGTGCTCCTTCGGCGGGTCACCCTGCAGACGGACGGCACGTTCCACGCGACGATCCCCGTCGCACCGGCGATGCCCCGCGGCAGCTACGTCACGGTCACCGTGTCGTCGCTGCCCGGGGTCTCCCCTGCCTCGGCGCACGTCACCATGGCCGCGCCCAATCCGACCATCGATTCGGATATCTACGACCACCTTCCCAAAGACAATTCGTGAACCGTAAGGAGCTTTCCGTGACGACTTCGTTTCTCGCCATGCTGAAGGACGACGAAGGCGCAACCCTCGTGGAATACGGCCTCGTCGTCTCCCTGATCGCGGTCGCCGCGATCGTCGCCATCACCACGCTCGGCGGCAAGGTCAGCGACACGTTCAACGCGATCGCCAACAAGATCACCCCGCCCTCATAATGACGCCGTTCGTCCCGGTCCTCGCCGCAGCCGCGGTCGTGGCTGCGGCGAGCGACGTGCGCGCACGCCGGATACCGAACGCGCTCACCGGCGCGCTCGCGGTCGCGGGCGTCGTGCTGGCCGGGGCGACGCGCGGGCTCCCAGGCGTGGGAACCGCGCTCCTGATGCTCGCCGTCCTTCTCGCCGCCGGAACCTTCGTGTTCTCGCGCGGGTGGTTCGGCGGCGGCGACGTCAAGCTGCTCGCGGCAGGATGCTGCGGGCTCACCCCCGCCCTCGCGGTCGACTACATGGTCTACACCGCGCTGTGCGGCGGGCTTCTCTCCCTCTACTGGCTCGTATCGTCGCAACGGATGGTGACGGTGCTGATCACTCGGCAGCTGCCGCAAACCGGTGAACGGCTCCCGTACGGAGTCGCCGCCGCCGGCGGCGCCCTCTTCTTGTGGGTGGCACTCCTATGTCCAGCGTTCTTGCTCGTCCGCTAGACACGCGCACGATCGCCCTCTCGGTCGCGGGCGTGCTCGCCGTCGGCACCGGCGTCCTCACGTACAACTATCTCGCCTCGGTCGGCCACGCGAACGCCCCGGTCGCGCACCGCACCATCCTGGTCGCCGCGAAGACGATCCCGGCGCACGCGACGATCACCACCGCGATGCTCGCGACCGCCACGCGCCCGGCCGACGCGGTCGATCCCGACGCGATCATGGCCCCCTCGCTCGCGATCGGCTCCGTCGCGGCGAACGAGATCCCGGCCGGCAGTGCGCTCACGCAGTCGAAGCTGATCCACTACGCGCAGGCCGGCCTCCCCGGCCGCGTCCACGTCGGGATGCGCGCCGTCGCGATCGCGCTCGACCGCGTCAAAGGCGTCTCGAACCTGATCCAGGCCGGCGACAAGGTCGACGTCATCGCGACGACGATGGCGCGCGCCGACCAGGCGCCGAAGTCGGTCACGATCATCCGCGGCGCGACGGTCCTCTCCGTCGGGACGACGACCGAGCCCGGCGCGACGCCGGCACCCGACGTCGCCGGCTCGTCGAACGCCGGCTTCGCGACCGCGACGCTCGAAGTGACGCGCCAGCAGGCCGACCTCCTCGCGCTCGCCGACGTCAACACGATGCTCCGCCTCGCGCTCCGCTCCCCGAAGGAGAGCGTGCGCAGCGCGCCGGCCGAGAAGCTCACGCTCCAGGGCGGCCAGGCCGCGCCTGCGCCGCGCCCGATGGCCGCGAACCCGATGCAGGCGCTGATGCCGCTGCTCGCGCCGGCCCGCCCGCCGGTCGCGCAGGCGACGCCGGTGCCGAAGCCGACGGTCGCGCCGGTCGCGGTGATCGACGGCGACCACCTCGTCCAGGGCGCGCACTGAGGCCGGGGCCGTGAAGGGTACGATCGCGGTCGTCGTCGGGGCGAAGGGTGGCGTCGGCGCCACCACGCTCTGCGTCGAGCTGATCCGCGTCCTCCGCGAGACGAAGGCCTGCGGCCTCGTCGACGCCGACTTCAGCGGTCGCCGCTGCGTCGCGGTGCTGACCGACAGCGTCCGCAACTTCGACTCGGGCCGCATCGGCGGAAACCTCGCCTCGGCGACGATCCTGAACGACGTCGCCGGGATCGAGTTCACCGCCTCGATCGACGGCGCGTTCACGCTGATGCCCGACCACGTCGCCGGGATCCTCAACGACGTGCGCGAGACGACCGAGTTCGTGATCGTCGACTCGCCGCAGCCGTACGCCGCCGCGGTGCGGCCGTTCGTCGTACACGCGGCGCACTTCATCGTCGTCGTCGAGCCGACGCTGCTCGGCGTCACCAGCGCGCGCGCGGTGCAGACGGAGCTCGCGAAGTTCGGCATCCCGGCGTCGCGCGTGTTCCTCGTCCTCAACCAGCGCGATCAAAAAGCAGGGCTCCGTCCCGAGGAAGTCGAGCGCGCGCTCGGAGCGCGTCTGCTCGGCAACGTCCCGAACAACGG
>DATHLL010000195.1:0-7556 GCA_035488195.1 Candidatus Elarobacter sp.
GTGAGCAAGGCCGGCAAGAACATCTTTTGGGATCCGAACGACAAAGAGAAGCTCAGCACGTTCGGCTACGACTTCATCGACCGTATCCTCACGCACGGCCAGGATCTCTGCCTGCTGCTCAACAGCAGCGTGAACGCGTACCGCCGGCTCGATCCGCACTTCGAGGCACCGAACCAGATCAAGGCGTCGGCAACGGACCGCGGTTCGATGGTCCGTATCCCGATCGGCAACGAGCGCTCGATCCGCGTCGAGGTCCGCTCGGTCGCGCCGGACGCGAACCCGTATCTGGTGATGCTCTCGGTCTTCGCGACCGGGCTCGGCGGGACGATCAGCAGCGTCGACAACCTGCGCCAGGCCGACCGCTACCTGCCCGACAACATCTACGACGCGCTGGAGAACTTCCGCGCCTCCGACTGGACGACCTCACTGCTCACGGCCGACGTGAAGGAGCGCTACGCCGATCTGAAACAGGCCAGCGCCGACCGCTGCCCGCGCCAGCTCGGCACGTTCGTGAAGGCCCAGGAAGTCCAGTACCACCACGAAGTCTACAACCAGTACCTCTGGAACCTGTTCTAGCCGTCGCGCAGGTACGTGTCCGTCCCGCGAAGCCAGTCTTCGCGGGGCGGGGAGAAGACGTCGACGTCGATCGTGTCTTCCAGGGCGACCGCGGAGTGCGGGACGTGCGGCGGGATCACGAGCACCTCGCCGGCGCGGACGGTCACCTCGCGGTCCTGCGCCTCGCCGAGCGTGAAGCGCAGCGCTCCGGCGGTGATGTAGGTGATCTGCTCGTTGTGGTGCGCGTGCAGCGGGACGACGTCGCCCTGCGCGAGCCGCACCTCGGCGATCATCATCGCCTCGCCGGTGATCATGCGCCGCGTGATCGTTCCCTTGAGCGGCTCGGCCGGCATGTCATCCCAGCGGTAGTGCTTGGGCGCGTTCGTCTCGATCATCGCATCGGCTCCGGAGCGGGAGGGACCGGCGTCGTTGACGGCCGGTCCGGGCCGTTCCTGCGCGGGCGAGCAGTACCCGTGCCCGGCGAGCGAGAAGCGCGCCATCCGCATCCCGTAGGAGCCGACACCACGATGGTCCACCCGCAAGCCCGCGCGCTGCTCGACCAGGTCGCCGCGCTGAACCGCCCGCCGATCGAGCAGATCCCGCTCCCCGAGGTCCGCGCGTACTTTGAGGAGTCGTTCACGCGGCTCGCCGGGACGCCGGTCGAGGTCGGCGCCGTGCGCGACGTCGAAGCGCCCGGCCCGCGCGGACCGATCCCGATCCGCGTCTACACGCCCGACGGCGAGAACGCTGCGCGGCCGCTGTTCGTGTACTACCACGGCGGCGGCTACGTGTGCGGGAGCCGCGAGAGCTACGACGCCGTGTGCCGGCTGCTCACGCGCGAGAGCAGCTGCGTCGTCGCGTCGGTCGACTACCGGCTCGCGCCCGAGTTTCCCGCGCCCGCGCCGTTCGAGGACTGCTGGGCCGCGACCGAGTGGCTCGTCGCGCACGCCGCCGAGCTGGGCGCGGACGCGACGCGGCTGGCGATCGGCGGCGACAGCGCGGGCGGCGGTCTCGCCGCGAACGTCGCGCTGAAAGCGCGCGACGCCGGCGGTCCGGCGATCGCGCATCAACTGCTGATCTATCCCAACGTGACGAACGCGTCGGACAGCGAGTCGTTCCGCACGTACGGCGAAGGGTATTTCCTCACCGCCGAGCGGATCGCGTTCTACTACCGCTCGTACATTCCGACCGAGGAGCACGCGGAGATGCCGTACACGTACGCGCTGCGCGCGGAGTCCCTGCGCGGTCTGCCGCCGGCGACGATCGTGCTCGCGGAGTGCGATCCGCTGCACGACCAAGGCGTCGCGTACGCGGAGCGGCTGCGCGCCGACGGCGTTCCGGTCGAGCTGCGCGTGTACGAGGGGATGATCCACGCGTTCTTCTCGTTCATCGGGATCTTCGACGACGGGCGCCGCGCGGTGACCGAGGCGGGCCGCGCGGTCGGCGCGGCGCTCGGCGCGAGGGTCGCCGCGCCGAGCTGAGCGCTCAGGGCGGGCCGAGCACGATCCGCTCGAGCGTCGGATAGACGAGCGTTCGGCCTTGCGGGAACGTCGTCGGGTCGATCACGTCGTGGCGCGGGCCGCCGAGCCCGGTCAGGACGAGCTCGCGGTACCGTGCGCCCCGGCGCGCCCACACCGTCATCAGCGCGCGCGTGACGCGGTTGTCGACCGCGTTGTCGTGCTCGTTCAGCACGAGCACGCAGTCGCGCGCGCTCGGCTTCGTGCTGCGCGCGTCCCGCGCGATCTCGTCGCCGAAGAAGACCAGCTCGGCGAGCGCGTGCGTCGAGTAGCCGGGATACGCGTAGTCCGGCTTGCAGTTCTGCTTGACCCGCACGTCCCACCAGAAGTACATGTTCGGGACGGCGTGCAGCAGCCGGATCGCCGGGTGCCCGATGAACTGCACGTTCGGGACCGGCATCAGGAACGGCGCGATCGGGACGGCGAGATCGAGCGGCTGCGTCTGCGCGAGCCACAGCACGAGCGTGCCGCCCAGCGACAAGCCGACCGCGCTCGTCGCCGTGCCGAGCCCGCGGGCCAGCTCGAAGGTCTTCTCGGCGAACGTGGTGAGCTCGGGGATGGTCAAGTTCGCGAGGTCCCGCGTGAGCCGGTCCTCGAGGCCGTGGCGCGGGATCCGCGGCACGTAGACGTTGCAGCCGCGCGCGTGATACGCGCGCGCCAGCTCGTCGAACTGCTGCGGACAGTTGGTGAAGCCGTGGTAGAGCAGCACCGCGTGCGGCACCGGCGCGCCGTGCTCGTACAGCCGCGGCAGCGCCTCGGGGCGGATGGCGGGATCGGCGCGGTCCCGCGCGATCGTTTCGCGGATCGCGCGCACCGCCTCGCCGAAGCGCATCGGCGCCGTGGTGAGGTTCGCCGGTGCGGCGGGCGGCCGCCGCGCGCAGCCCGGGAGCGCCTCGGCGGCCAGCGACGTGCCGAGCAGCGCCGTGAATCGCCGGCGGTCGATCACCCCGGAGCCGTATCCATCGCAGGATCAGCATACCACGGCGGACTAAGCCGCGTTCGCATGTGGAGCCGGCTGCGGCAATGGTTCGGAGGCTCGCGCGAACGAGGCGATGCGCGCGACATCACGTCGGCCGTGCGGGCGCTCGACGACAGCGCCGCGCAGCGCGCGCTCCCCACGCTCGTCTGCCGGACCTGCGGCCTCAAGTACGAGAACACCGGAACCTATCTGCAAGGGTCGCGCTGCCCGGCGTGCTTCCCGAACGGCTGACGCCGCGCGGCGGCTACGGCGACGAACCGAAGTAGCGCTCGATGAACTCGGGATAGGGCGAGTCCTCGACGTCGAAGTCCGCCTCGGCGAGCTTCCGGCGCGTCCCCTGCGCGCCCGTTCCGTCACGCTCGGAGGCGACGATGGCCGCTGCGACCGCAGCGCGCGTCCCGCCGGCTCAATGGACCAGGACGGGTCCTTCGGCGGCGTCGACCGCGCGGCCGATCCGCTCGACGTCCTCGCGCGTGATCGTGTCGGCGGTGTACGGGACGTGCTCGTAGCGCACGCCGGTTCCGGCGAGGACACCGCCGGTGACGTTCCCCGCCTCCTCGTGGTGGCGGATGTTCACGACGGTCCCGAACCGTCCCGCGGTCAGCTCCTCCGCGGACGGCTGCCCGCCGACGGTGATCCCGCCGATCGTGGTCTCGTTCTTCATGCGCGAGACGTTCGCGCCGCGACGTGCCGTCCTCTTGCTTGGAACGGCGAATCTGAGACGACGCTAGGAAATCAGCCGCGCCGCCGCGAGCGCTCGGTGAGACGGCGCGACGAAATGGGGAGAGAGGAGCGTTGTTCCTTCGCGGAGTTCGGCTCCGCGAACGACGAAAGGAAATCATCGATGAATCGTTTTTTGCTCAGTTCCCTCGTCGGGGCATCGCTCGCGGCGGCATCGCTCGCCGCACCGGCTGACGCTCAGTACGCCCCGTCGGGATCGTACCAGCAGTCGTGCACGAACATTCGCGTGCGCGGCGACGAGCTCTCCGCGCGCTGCACCAGCCCCAACGGATCGCGCGTGCGCTCGACGATCGGCCTGAACAGCTGCCGCGGCGGCGACATCGCGAACTCGAACGGCCAGCTCGTCTGCAACGGCGGCAACGGATACGGCAACGGCCGCTGGCGGAATCGCCACCGCGACAACGGCTACGGCAACAACGGCTACAACAACGGCAACGGCTACGGAAACGGAAACGGGTACGGCAACAACGGGTACGCGCCGGGCGGATCCTACCAGCAGAGCTGCCGCAACGTTCGCATGAACGGCGGGATGCTCACCGCGTCATGCCCCGGCCCGAACGGCAACTGGATGACGACCTCGATCAACCCGCGCTCGTGCCGCGGCGCCGACATCGCGAACCGCAACGGCCAGCTCGTCTGTCAATAGACCGAGTCTCGGTCTCGCCACGATGTGAAGAGCCGCGGTGTCGAAACACCGCGGCTCTTTCGCTGTCGCGCCGGCGAAGGATCAGTGACCGTGGTCGTGGTTGTCGTCGCGGCGGTCGCGGCGCCACTGGCTGGTGTTGGCGTTCGCGTTGTTGCGGGTCCACGCGGCGCCGTGGCGGTGCGTGTTGTCCCAGCGCCCGGTGCGCTGCGTGTCGTAGACGTAGCCGTTGGTGTTCGAGCCGTAGTAGGCGGTCTGGCCCCACGGGTACTGCCCGTTGCTGTTGGGATAGATCGTCTGGCCGTTCGGCATCACGATCCGGCCGTCGCCGTAGATCGTCCCGCCGTTCCGCGTGTAGCCGACGATCGAGTTCGCGGCTTGGCGCTTGTGCTCGTAGTTGTTGTAGAGCACCAGACCGCCGATGACGGCCGCCGCGGCGAGCGCGGTGTTCAGCGTCGATTGCGTGTCGGCCGCGGCCGGCTTCGGAATCGCGCCGACGGTGACGGCGGCCGCCATACCGGCGGCGGTGACGAGTTTCGAGAGACGAGTGAGCATGAGTGCGGTGTTCCTTCCAGCGGCCGGAGACGATCGATGCCGCTTCCGAGTTCGTACCCCGATGATGCTCCGGCGGGATGGGAAGAGGCTGGACCTGCCATGAACGGCCGATGAACGTCGCACCGCCGAGCGGCGGCTAACGCGATCCCGCCGACGCACCGATACCTCACTTGCCGGGCCATCGTTTGACAAGGAGGATTTTCGGTTGCCTGCTTCGTTTAGTCTTGCTGGGATTCGCGCGAAAGCGACTGCCATCTTCGTTTGGGTCGCTTGGGCGCACGTGCTGCTCGCCGGGGGCGTCGCGCTGCTCGCGCGCAACCGCTGGGAAGAGCCGATGGCGATCGCGCTCATCGTGGCGCTCGTCGCGACGCTGGCGGCATGGAAGCTGCGCGACGGCCTAGCGGTGCGGGCGGTCCTCGCCGCCTGCCTGACCTTCGGGCCGATCCTGTTCGTCTACGCCGGACGCGGTCATCTCAGCGGGATCACCGGCAACGGCGACTGGCAAGTCGACTACCACATGTACTTCTTCGGCGTCTTCGCGATGCTGACGGCGTTCGTCGACTGGCGTCCGATCGCGGTGTCGGCGGCGCTCACGGCCGGACACCATCTGCTGCTCGATCTGTTCGTGCCGGGCAACGTCTTTCCCGAGGAAGGGATCGACCGCGTCGCGCTCCACGCGATCGCCGTGGTGATCGAGTGCGGCGTGCTGTTCTGGCTGACGATCGCGATCGGCGCGCTGTTCAAGCGGCTCGAGGATCTGGTCGACTTCACCTCGCGCGAGACGGCCGCCGCGCTGATGCGGGAGATGGAGATCAACGCCGAGCTGCGGGCGCAACTCGACGGCGCTCGCCTCAGCGCCGCGCAGCCGTAGCGATGGGCGACGTGATCCTGCTGTTCGACTCGAACGCCGGGACGATGGTCGCGACGAAGGCGCTGCGCGACCACGGTCTGCCGGCGCGGATGATCCCGACGCCGCCGGGCGTGCAGTCGCGCGCGAACCTTTGCCTGAGCATCGCCCGCACGACCGAGGCCGCCGTCTTGGCGGCGCTCGGCGGCGCGAAGGTCGCGGTCGCCTCGGTCGTGCGGTAGCGGGCGATTCCCCGGCCGCGCGCGTGCGAAACGCCCGGGATTCGGGTACACACCGGGAGGCGGACCCGCTCAGGCCGACGGCGTTCGGGTCATGCCGTGGAGGGAATTTGACCGCAGTCGATGGGGCGCCCGACCCCACGCAAAGGCGCCTGGCTCTGCTCGTCCGTGCCGGCGAGCTGTTCCATCGCTCGCTGGACCTCGATGAGACGCTCTTGAACGTCGCCCGCACCGCGGTCGAGTCGTTCTCGGACCTCTGCTTGTTCGACCTGATCGACGAGCACACGGGCCGCCTGTACGTGAGCGTCGGCGCCCACCGCGACGCCGAGATCGAGAGCTCCCTCAAGGCGATGGTCACGCCGATCCTGCAGGCGGAGTCGCGGGGGATCCATCCCGCTCGCCGCGTCGCCCAGACCGGCGAGTCGTTCTTCGTCCCGGTCTTCGACGAGGCGACGCTGCTGCGGCACGCTTCGTCCGACGAGCACGAGTCGTTCATGCGGCTCATGAACTACCGCTCGAAGATCGTCGTCCCGGTAATCGCGCAGGGCGCGATCTTCGGCGCGCTCACGTTCGTGCGCACCGCGGACTCCGCGCCGTTCGACCGCTTCGACATGCAGGCCGCGGAAGAGCTCGGCCGCCGCGCCGGCTTGGCCGTCGCGAACGCGAAGCAGTACAGCCGCGAGCAGCATGTCGCCGAGACGCTGCAGCGCGCGTTCCTCAACGACGAGCTGCCGCAGACCGAGACGCTGCAGTTCAACGCGATGTACCAGGGCGCGCAGGTCGGCAGCGCGCTCGGCGGGGACTGGTACGACGCGTTCGCGGTGAACGGCCGGATCGTGATGACGATCGGCGACGTGACCGGGAAAGGCGTCGACGCGGCGCGGCTGATGGTGCAGCTCCGGCAGTGGGTGCGGATGGCGGCGGTCGTCTCGACCGACCCGGCGCAGATGATGACGCTCCTGAACCGCGCGCTCATCCTCGAAGGGCGCGACGAGCTCGCGACCGCGTTCATCGGCGTGATCGATCCCGCCGGCCACGAGATCACGTACACCTCCGCGGGGCACCCGGCTCCGGTCGTCAAGCGCCGCGAGGGTGCTCCGAAGTCGCTCCCGGGACCGTCGTGCGTCCCGCTCGGCGTCGCGCCGGACACGGAGTACCAGCGGCACACGGCGTCTCTCGACGGCGTCTCACTGCTGATGTTCTACACCGACGGTCTGACCGAGGTCGACCGCGACCCGATCCAGGGCGAGGCCGCGATCGAGGCGCTGCTCTCGACCGACGAGGTTCTGTTCGCGGCGAACCCGGCGCGGTACGTGAGCCGGCTCCTGGCGGGGAAGCAGGCCCGCGACGACATGGCGGTGCTGACGGTGCGGTTCGGCCGCACGAAGGGGCGCTGGGCCTTCGACGTCGGCGACTCCGCCGCGGCATACGCGATCAAGCGCGACTTCGTCACCGCGGTGCTCGACGAGTACGGCGACAC
>DATHLL010000196.1:0-3638 GCA_035488195.1 Candidatus Elarobacter sp.
GCGCCAAACACCGCACGGAGCGGGTCGAAGCCGAACAGGTCGCTCACGAGCCCGCGGCTGCCGCCGTTCGGGCGCACCATCAGGTCAGCCATGGTTTCTTCCGATTGCCTCCGGTATGTCGAGTTTGCCGCCTCCCGTACCGGGGCGGCCAGATAGTTGACACCCCAATTCTAGCTCGCGTTAGCACTCTCGTCAATACTCTGCCAGAACCGCCAGAAGACCCCGCCCGGGGGCATGCGCTCCGGTCGTGTCGGAGAGAGCCCGGGCGGACACGGCGTGGTACACTGATGGGCCGTGCCTGAAGCCGCGCTCGCGCCGAGCCTCGTTCGTGCCCTTCCCGCCTCGTCGCGCCCGCTCGCGGAGCTGATCGAACGGCTCCGCACGCCTTTACCGCTTCATGAGCCTGCCCTGAGCTTGTCGAAGGGGGGGCTCGCCTTCGCTCTGCACGAGACGACGAGCTCGGCGCGGCCGTATCTGCTCGCGGCGCTGCACGGCGTGCTCAAAGGGCAGATCTTCGTCGTCGTTCCGACGACCGACGTCGCGGAGCGGACGTTCACCGACCTGACGTACTATCTCGGCGGCGAGGCGGCGCAGCGCGTCGCGCTGCTGCGCGCGCGCGACGAGACGGTCGGCGCGCTGGACTCGCCCTCGGAGCGCAGCGCGCGGATGACGCTGCTCGCCGACCTGTGCGCGCGCAAGCCGCAGATCGTCGTCGCGCCGGTCGCCGCGCTGCGGCAGTACGTCGTTCCGCGCAGCGTCTTCGAGGACACGTCGTTCACCCTGCGCGTGAACGAAAGCGCCGGCTGGGACGCGGCGCTCGAGCGGCTCTACCGGCTCGGCTACGCGCGCGTCGACGTCGTCAGCGCCGCCGGCGAGTACGCGGTCCGCGGCGGGATCCTCGACGTGTTTCCGGCGACGGCGGAACGGCCGCTGCGCGTCGAGTTCTTCGGCGACGACGTCGACTCGATCCGCCCGTTCGACCTGCAGTCGCAGCGCTCCGAAGGATCGCTCAACGCGTTCACGATCACGCCGTGGCTCGAGATCCTGCGCGACGAGGAGCTGCGCACGAACGTGAGCGCGCGCGCGAGCGGCGAGCCGAACGTCGTCTCGGCGCTGCGCGCGTACCTCGCCGGCGGGCACGACGTCCCGGAGCCCTGGCTCGCGCTCGCGTACGACGAGCGCGCGACGATCCTCGACTACCTGCACGACGAGTCGCTGGTCGTCCTCGAAGAGCCCGGGATGCTGGAGACCGTCGAGCGCGGGCTCGAGGACGAGCGCGCGCGCGGCGCCGAGGCGCTGATGGCCGGCGTCGACTCCGGCGAGCTCGACGTGCGCGACGACGAGGTCGGCGAAGCGCTGCTCGCCGAGGTCGTCGCGCCGTACCCGCGGCTCGCCGACCTGCGCGAGCGGCTCGCCGCGCGGCGCGTGCTGACGCTGACCGGCGGGATCGAAGCCGCCGAGGTGCCGTGGCTCCCGCGCGCGCTCGACGCGTTCGTCCTCGAGACGCGCCCGGCCGAGCACTTCAACCGCCGCGTCGAGCTGTTCACCAAACAGGTGCGCGAGTGGGTCGGCGCCGGCGAGACGGTGTGGCTGGTGACGACCGGCGCGTCGCGTCTGGCGGAGATCGTGCGCGCCGCGAACGTGAGCGTGCAGCGCAGCGCGCCCCCGCTCGTGCACCTGCGCGCGCCGGGGACGAACGGCGTCGCGCTCGCCGGGAAGACCGGCACGGTCTACGTCGACCAGGGCTCGCTCGAAGCGGGCTTCTCGGTCCCATCGCTGCACCTGCACGTCCTCGGCGACCGCGAGATCTTCGGCCAGCCCGCGAAGCGCGTGAAGCTGCGCGCCGTCAAGGAAGGCGTCCCGGTGACGCTCGCCGACCTCAAGGTCGGCGACTACGTCGTGCACGCGGTGCACGGGATCGGCCAGTATCTCGGCCTGCGCACCGAGACGACCCTCGGCGCGACCAGCGACTATCTCGATCTGAAGTACGCCGGGACTGATCGGATGCTGGTGCCGGTGCACCAGATGCACCAGGTCACGAAGTACAGCGCGAGCGAAGGCGCCGCGCCGCGGCTTTCGAAGATGGGCGGCGCCGACTGGGCGCGGACGAAGACGCGCGTCTCGGAGAAGCTCGCCGCGATCGCCGAAGGGCTGGTCGAGCTGTACGCGGAGCGCGAGGTCGCGCGCGGTCACGCGTTCGCTCCCGACACGCCGTGGCAGGCCGAGCTCGAAGAGTCGTTCCCGTACGAGCCGACCCCCGATCAGGCCAAGGCGATCGACGAGGCGAAGCGCGACATGGAGTCGGCGCGCCCGATGGACCGGCTCGTCTGCGGCGACGTCGGCTACGGCAAGACCGAGGTCGCGGTGCGCGCGATCTTCAAGGCGATCGCCGACAAGAAGCAAGTCGCGGTGCTCTGCCCGACGACGCTGCTCGCGGCGCAGCACCACCGCACCTTCGCGACCCGCTTCGCCTCGTTCCCAGTACGGATCGAAGAGCTCTCGCGCTTCAAGACCAAGAAAGAATCGCGCGCGATCCTGGACGATCTCGCGCAGGGCAAGGTCGACGTCGTCGTCGGCACGCACCGCATCCTCCAGAAGGACGTCGTCTTCCGCGATCTCGGGCTGATCGTCGTCGACGAGGAGCAGCGCTTCGGCGTCATGCACAAGGAGCGCCTCAAGCAGCTCAAGGCGACGGTCGACGTGCTCACGCTCTCGGCGACGCCGATCCCGCGGACGCTGCAGATGTCGCTGATGGGGGTGCGCGACCTCTCGCTGATCCAGACGGCGCCGAAGAACCGCATGTCGATCAAGACGGTCGTCGTCCCCGCTTCGGACGCCGTCGTGCAGCGCGCGATCGCGAACGAGCTCGACCGCGGCGGCCAGGTCTACTACGTCCACAACCGGATCGAGTCGATCTACGGCGTCGCGCGCGCGCTCGAGCAGCTGGTTCCGAAGGCGCGGATCGCGGTCGGCCACGGGCAGATGCGCGAGCACGAGCTGGAGCCGGTGATGAACCGCTTCATCGACGGCGAGATCGACGTCTTCGTCTCGACGACGATCATCGAGAACGGGATCGACATCCCGAACGTCAACACGATCGTCGTCAACGACGCCGACAAGTTCGGGCTCGCGCAGCTCTACCAGCTCCGCGGGCGCGTCGGCCGCTCGAACCACCAGGCCTACGCGTTCCTGCTGTACCAGGCGCACAAGGCGCTCAGCGAGGACGCGAAGGCGCGGCTCGAAGCGATCCGCGAGTTCACCCATCTCGGCAGCGGCTTGCAGATCGCGATGCGCGACCTGGAGATCCGCGGCGCCGGCAACCTGCTCGGCGCGGCGCAGTCCGGCTTCATCACGACGGTCGGCTTCGAGACCTACTGCGAGCTTCTCGCCGAGGCGATCGCCGAGCGCAAGGGTGTCCAGGCCGACCTCGCGGAGAAGCGCGAGGCCGTCATCGACGTCAAGATCGACGCGTTCATTCCGAACGATTACATTCCGCAAGTCTCGCAAAAGATCGCGGTGTACCAGCAGCTCGCCGCCGCGCGCGCCGAAAACGAAGTCGAAGAGATCGCCGCGGGCGTGCGTGACCGCTTCGCGCGCGTCCTCGCGCTCGCGGTCGACACCTTTGCGTTCGGAGATCG
>DATHLL010000197.1:0-2520 GCA_035488195.1 Candidatus Elarobacter sp.
CCTCCGCGGCGCCGAGCAGCCGGCGCGGATCGCGCCAGCCGTCGTCGCAGACGTAGCAGACGAGGTGCGTGAGCGCGTAGGCGTCCGCGCGGGTGAAGTGCGAGGGCGGCTTCGCGAGCAGCTCCATGCACTCGCCGTAGCGCCGCACCAGCTCGCCGTCGCTGCCGGGAACGAACCCCGCGCGCACCAGCAGCCGCTCGATCTCCATCATCCGGTACGGCGCGATCGCGAGCGTCCGGACCGCGTCGAGCTCGAGCGCACGCTCGACGAGCCGCCGCATCGCGCTCGCATCGCGCCCGGTCGCGGTGAGGTACTCGACCACCGTGAGCAGCGCGACGACGAAGTGGGGGTCGCGGATCCGCTGCGACTCCCAGTCGAAACTCTCGAGCGCGCCGTCCAGCAGCTCGGCCAGCGGGACCATCGCGGCGCTGCGCAGCCCGCGGCGCAGCGCCGCGGTGAGGAAGATCATCAGCTCGGCCTGCGTTTTGAGCCGCGGGCCGCGCAACGCCGCCGCTTCGCCGGGCAGCAGCAGGAACGACGCGCGATTCGCGACCAGCCAGCCCCAGCAGCGATCGCGGACCAGCGCCGCGGCGTCCGCGCCGATCCGCTCAGCCGCGATCATCGGCCGTTCGCGCGTGCAGCCCGCGCACCAGCGTCACGCCGCGCCGGAACAGGCGCGTCGCGTAGTACACCGTGAAGATCACGCCGGTCAGCGCGAGCCAGAGCTGGAACAGCTCCATCGGACCCGCGTGGCCGCGGTGCACCGCGCCGAGTGCGAGCGTCACGAGCGAGACGCCCTGGCGGCCGAGGCTCCACGCCAAGCGGCATAGGAACCACGCCCACACGACGATCGCGGCGCCGGAGTACACGGCCAGCAGGGTGACGGTCGCGGCGTTCCATGGCAGCGGGTGCGGCGCGCGCCCGCGCATCCGGTCGACGGCGTAGCCGAAGAGCTTCGCCGGTTGTTTGCTGAGGTTCGTCACGCCGAGCGCGTCGGCGACGAGCCAGTAGCCGTCGAACTTGAAGATCGGGTTCATGTTGAAGATCAGCGTGAACCCGATCAGCAGCGTCGCGAGGAAGAACGGCGCCCAGCCCGTCGCGAACCCGAGCGTGACGAAGAGCGCCCCGGCGAGCGCGTGGAAGTAGCTTCCGCCGGCATCGACGACGACGCGCTGCCAGCGCTTGAGCTTCCATGCGACGCCGACGTCGCTGAAGAGCGCGGGGAGCACGATGTAGACGGTCAGCCCGATCCGCCCGGCGGTGCGCCCGTAGCGCATGCACGCGGCCGAGTGCCCGAACTCGTGCACGAAGAGCGAGCCGAAATAGAGCGCGTACCCGAGCGCGAGGTTCACGGGCTCGAGATGCGGGCGGCGCAGCGTGTCGGCGGCGAACCACCACGCGCCCCACGCGACCGCGATCCAGACCAGCGAGACGGCGGCCGCGAACGGCGAGTACATCCACGTCAGCCGCGAGGCGATCCGCATCGCCGTCTCGGCGCTGAAGATCGTCTTGGTGAAACCGAAGCCGGGGTCGGTCGGACCGCCCAGCGTCTCTTCGATGTGGTCGAGCTTGCGCGTGAGCTCGGCGCAGTAGCGCTCGACCTGCGCGGCGTCGGCCGGGCGCAGCCTGCGCCGCTGCAGCTCGGCAGCGATCTCCTCGAAGCCGTGCCCGGCCCACGAGAGCTCGAGCACCAGCTTCGCGGTCTCGGAGAGCCGCACCGTCGCGCCGTTGTCGCACTGGAGCAGGTACGCGGCCTCGCGTTCGCTGGTGTCGAGGCGATGGATCTCGCCGCGGCGCACGCGCTCCGCCGGCGCGGCGCCCTCCGCGGGCGCGAGCGCCGCGTCGGCCGCGCTCACGTCGCGACCGCCGCGTTCGCCGCCGGCGCGAGCGCGCCGCGATACGCGGCGATGCGCTGCGCGAGCTGCCGCACCGTGCTCGTCCAGAGCTCCACTCCCGCGACCGCGCCGAGCGCGCGCTGCGCGTCGCCGCACGCGCGCTCGGCGAGCGCCAGGACGTCGAGCGCGATCCCGCCGGCGTACAGCCGCGCGGCGAGCGCGCGGGGGTCGCCGCCGCCGGCGCGCGCCAAGCGCGCGAGGACGAGCGTCGGGCGCCGCGCGGCGAGATCGTCCTTCCAGGTGCGCAGAGCGCCGGCGAGGCGGCGCGCTTCGTCGTAGCGGTCGAGCGAGCGCAGCAGCGGCTCGACGGGGCGCTCGTCGTGCGCCAGCGCGCCGAGGACGACGACCGCGACGCGCGCGCTCGGCTCCGAGGCGCGCGCGAGCGCGAGCGCCTCGCCGTCCTCGAGCTCGCCGGCGCCGCGCCGCCCCGAGCGGTATGCGTCTTCCTCGGTCAGCGCGTGCGCGTGCGCCCGCTCGAGCTCGCGCAGCGCGTCCCAGACGCGCCGCTCGCCGCCGGTCAGCTCCGCGAGGATCGCGCACGCTTCGAGCTGCGCCGCCGAGGCCCGCAGCGCGCCGAACGGCTCCCCCGCCTCCGCCGCGCGCAGCAGCTCCGCGTCGTGGAGCA
>DATHLL010000198.1:0-2267 GCA_035488195.1 Candidatus Elarobacter sp.
GCCGGTGAACTGCTCTTCGCGGCCGGCACGCTGCCGATCCTGATGGGCGACCACGCGTACGCCGACGCGCAGGACGCGATCACCTACGCCGACTGGCACCGGAGGCGCGGCATGTCGGAGCACATGCTCCGCACGTTCTTCGCGCCGATGGCGCTCGCGCTCAACTTCACCCCGGTCGACCGCATCTCGGCCGAAGCGATGCTGCGCGTGATGGCGTACTTCGCCTCCTCGCGCAACGCCAGCCGCGCCGGTTTCCTCGACGGTCCGCCGGGCCCGCGCTTCGTCGAGCCGCTCGCCGAGCACGTTCGCGCGCGCGGCGTGACGATCGAGACGAACGCCGCCGCCGGCGAGCTGCTGTTCTCCGGCGACCGCTGCACCGGCGTGCGGACGCGCGACGGGCGCGTCTTCGAGGCGGAGAACGTGATCGTCGCGACGCCGGTCCACGACGCGAAGAAGCTGCTGCCCGCCGCGATGCAGCGCGACCCGCTGGTGCACGGCGTCGCGAAGCTGGAGAGCTCGCCGGTGATCAACGCGCACCTGTGGTTCGACCGGCCGGTCTCGCGCTTCACCAACCTGATGTTCTCGCCGGGGACGCGGCTCGCCGTCCACGCCGACCTCGGCCAAGTCTCGCCGGGATACGAGTGGCCGAACCGCTCGTTCGTCGAGGCGTGCGTCGCGCCGGCCGACGATCTGATCGCGCAGGACGACGAGACGGTGATCGCCGCCGTGATGGACGATCTCGAGCAGCTCTATCCGCTCGCGACGCGCGCGCACCTCGTCAAGGCGAAGCTCGTCCGCGTCCCTCGGAGCGTCTACCGCGCGAGCCCCGGCGCCGAGCAGCTGCGTCCCGGCTCGCGCACGCCGGTGCGGAATCTGTTCCTGGCGGGCTGCTACGTCGACACGAAGTTCCCCGCGAGCATCGAAGGCGCCGTGCGCAGCGCGCGCATGGCGGCCGGCGCGGTGCTGGAGCGCTCGTATGCTCGCGTCTGAGCGCCCGAGCGCCGGCGCGGTCCCGCGCGCGGCACCGCGCGAAACGCCCGACCTGCGCGCGTGCTATCGCACCTGCCGCGAGATCACGCGCGTCCACTCGAAGACGTTCCATCTGAGCTCGCTGTTCCTGGCGCCGGCGAAGCGGCGTGCGATCTGGGCGGTGTACGCGTTCTGCCGGACGGCCGACGACATCGCCGACCGCGACGCGCCGGCGCGCGAGCGCCTCGACGCGCTCGACGCGTGGGAGCGCGCGCTGCGGGAGGCGTACGACGGCCGCCCGCCGGGGCCGGTGCTCGCCGCGTTCGCCGACGCCGCGCGGCGGTTCGCGATCCCGATCGAGCCGGCGCTCGACCTGCTGCACGGCGTGCGGATCGACGTCACGACCCGCCGCTACGCGACGTTCGAGCAGTTGCGCGAGTACTGCTATCTCGTCGCCTCGACCGTCGGTCTGCTGGTGCTGCCGGTGCTCGGCGCGTCCTCGCCCGACGCGGCGCGGTACGCCGTCGCGCTCGGCCGCGCGATGCAGATGACGAACGTCCTGCGCGACGTCGGCGAGGACGCGCGGATGGGCCGCGTCTACCTGCCGGAAGAAGACCTGCTGCGGTTCGGCGTCACGCGTGAAGCGATCGTCGCCGGGCTCGCCGGCGAACGTTTCCGCGCGCTGATGGCGTTCGAGATCGCGCGCGTCCGCGCGATGTACCGCGAGGCCGAGCCCGGGATCGCGCTGCTCTCACGCGATGCGCGCTACACCGTTCGCCTCGCGCTCACGCTCTACCGCGGCATCCTCGCGCGCATCGAGGCGAACGGCCACGACGTCTTCACACGGCGTGCGTACGTCCCGCTCGCCGCCAAGCTGCGCGCCGCGCTTACGGTCGCGTTCGGCGGCTGACGCCGCGCGTCAGCCCCACACCTTCCGCGCGGTCTCCACGACCAGCCGCAGCTTCGCCCACTGCTCGTCTTCGCTGATGATGTTGCCTTCGGCCATCGATGCGAACCCGCACTGCGGGCTGAGCGCGAGGTTCTCGAGCGGCACCACTTTGCTCGCGTCCTCGATGCGCCGGAGCAGCTCGTCCTGGTCCTCGAGCTCCGGCTTCTTCGAGCTGACGAGGCCGAGCACGACGGTCTTCCCCTTCGGGACGAAGCGCAGCGGCTCGAACGTCCCCGAGCGCTCGTCGTCGTACTCGAGCAGGAAGCGGTCGACCTCGAGCTGGGTGAAGAGCTTCTCGGCGATCGCGTCGTAACCGCCGGCGGCGTACCACTGGCTGCGGTTGTTGCCG
>DATHLL010000199.1:0-13399 GCA_035488195.1 Candidatus Elarobacter sp.
TGTTCACCTCGACCCAGTTTCTCCCGCCCGTGGCGAGGGCGCTCTCGCTCTACAACCCGATGTTCCACATGATCGACGCGCTGCGCTACAGCTACATCGGCCACGGCGACGCCCCGCTGTGGACCTCGCTCACGGTCGTGACCGTGCTGGCCGCCGCCGCATACACGGTAGCCTGGCGAATGACCACCGCAGGCGTCAAGCTCCGAATGTAACTATGCGGCCGTCTTTTTGCGAGGGCGGCCGCCACGTTTCCCGTTCGCACGCGCCGCTGTGGCCTTTGCGGTGGACGTGGCTTTGCCGCCCTCGCTTCCTAGCATCGCAGCGGCTCCTGTGAGACCGACCAGGTCGCGCATGAGGCCTTTGACGCTGATGTGCATGTCGAAGTCCTCGAATTCGATCGTATCGCCGAACTCAGTAGCCTTTGCCTCCGCGAGTTGCCGCGCCGTCGCTCCCTGTAGCTCGTTCAGGAGGGCGACCGGAATGCTAACGGTAGCACCCTTGCGAAGCTTCATCACGAGCGTTTTGCGCCGCGCGTCATACCGGGCCCAGACCGCATGGGGCTCGGTTCGCATCGATTCTTCACCGTGCCGCCGCGCAGCTTCGATTTCTTCGTCGGTGATGTAGGTCTTCGGTTTCATCGGTGATAGAAGCTCCACGTGGTGATGATCATCTCGAAGTGATCTTCGACGATCGAGGTGATTCGCCGGATCTCGGCCGAGGTGATGCGGCCCTTCGTGCTGCGAGTAGAGACGGTATGCGTCGCTTCATGAAGGACGACGACGATCGTTCCGTCCGGATGCCGCACGTGGACGTGCGGCGGTTCGTGTTCGTCTCGGATGTTGATGGCGATGGCGATCGAGCCCATGCGTACGATCGTCGGCATCGCTAGAGTACCAAAGCGCTTGGGTTATCGCAAGGGTGCTGCACGTGAGCGGATCCTCCGCCCGTCCATCACGCGCTCGAGCCCCGCGGCTAGTGGCCGCAACCGGCTCAGCCGGTTCGCACGTTGTCACTCCGTATGAAGCTCGCTTTTGCGATCGCGGTTCCGATGGCAGCCTCGCTCGTCGCCGGTGCGTCGTTTCCGGCCGTTTCGTCACGTGCAGCGGCTACCTCGGCCGATTCGTTGCCGGGGCCGGTCGTGGGGCAGCCTGCTCCTGCGTTCGTGCTGAAGACGGTCGACGGGAAGACGGTGCGGCTCGCGGACTATCGCGGGAAGACGCTCGTGATCAACGTGTGGGGGTCGTGGTGTCCGCCGTGCCGGCTCGAGACGCCGGATTTGGTCGCCGAGGCGGAGGCCGATGCGCCGCGCGGGGTCGCGTTCCTCGGCGTCGACACCACCGAGCCGGCGAGCGTCGTGCGCGCGTTCGTCGCGGCGAAGGGGATCCCGTATCCGCAAGCAGTCACCACCGCGACCGGCGAGTTCGCGAAGGCGTACGACATCCGCAACTATCCGACCACGCTCGTGATCGGGCCGGACGGCGTGCTGCGCGCGCGCCACGCCGACAACGTCCTGCCGCGCGCGCAACTGCACGCGTACATCGCGGCGGCGCAGCGCAATCAGACCGCGCCGCTGACGACGGCGTTCCAGTCGCAGCTCGACGCTCTGCTCGATCCGGCGAAGTATCCCTTCACCGGCGATCCGGCGAGCGTGCGCGCGAACGTCGCGAAGGCCGCCGAGGCGATCGCGAAGGCCGACGATCTGCAGGACGACGCGATGACCGATCCGTCGCGCGATCACGACCTGATCAAGACGCAGGCCGAGCAGCACGCGCTGCGCGCCGCCGCGATCGCCGCGCTCGCGCCGATCGCCTCGTCGGAGGCCGATCTCGCGCTGCTCGCGCGCCTGCGCGGCGACGAAGCCGCCGCGCTCGGCGACTGGGCCGCCGCCGACGCCGCGTACGCCGACGCGCTGAAGCACGCGCCCGGCGACGCGGACGCGCTCGCGGGTCAAGCCTACGCGGCCTCGCATCTCGGCGACGACGCGCGCGTCGCCGCGATCGATGCGCGGCTCGCCGAGCAGCACCCCTCGTACGCGGCGTACGTCTCACTGGCGCGCGCGCTCGCCAAGACCGGCGACGTCGCGAAAGCCGAGCAAGCCTTCGACCGCGCGCTCGAGCTCGCCACGAACAGCCCGATCCGCATCGCCTGGACGAACCTGTACTACGGCCGGATGGAGTCGACGGCCGGCCGCCGCGAGCAGGCGCGCGCGGCGTTCGCGCGCGCCGGAACCGCCGCGCTGCAGATCGCGAAGAACGATCCCCGCCGCGAGTGGTACGTCGAGCAGGCGCAGGAAGGCACCGTCGCGCTCGACGTCGCGCAGGGCGCGCAGACCGCGCTCTCGCTCGCGCCGTGGACCGGCCCCGATCTTCCCGGCTCGGTCGAGAGCACGTTCAAGTACCGCCTCGTCGTCACCGGCGCACCGGGCGCGAAGCTTGCGCTGACCGCCACCGGACTGCCGCAACGCTGGGTCGGCTCGTTCTGCACCGACCGCGTCTGCGCGCCGTTCCGCACCTCGGTCGTCGTCCCGGCCTCGGGGGTGAAGATCGTCGAGTTCCAGGTCGTTCCGACGACCGAGCACAACGGTCCGGTGAGCGTCCGGATCGCCGCGAGCAGCGGCGGGCGCACGCTCGCGACTACCGGCACCGCGGTCGCGGTTAAGGAGACCATGCTGCACGCCATCCTCGCCGCGACCGCGCTCGCACTCACCGGGCCGCAGGTCGGTGCGCCGGCCCCGGACTTCCACCTCACCACCGTCGACGGGAAGCGCGTCGCGCTCGCCGATTTCCGCGGCAAGACGCTGGTCCTCAACGAGTGGGCGACGTGGTGTCCGCCGTGCCGCCAGGAGACGCCCGATCTGATCGCCTCGGCGAAGAAGCTCGGCGCGAAGGGCGACGTCGTCTTCCTCGGCGTCGACTCGACGGAGCGCGCGCCGATCGTGCGCGCGTTCGTCGCGGCGAAGCCGATGCCGTACGCGACCGCGATCGACGCCGACAAGGCGTTCTCGAAGGCGTACGACGTGCGCGCGTTCCCGACCACGTTCGTGATCTCGCCCGACGGCGTGCTGCGCGCCCGCTACGTCGGCAACATCACGCCGCAGATCGTCGCCGGCTTCGTCGCCGACGCGAAGGCCGGGCGCGACGGCGTCCTCGCCACCGACGCGCAGAAGAAGGTCGACGCGATGCTCGACCCGGCGCGGTTCGCGCTGACCGGCGACGCGGACGCCGTGCGCAAGACCGCGCAGAGCGCGCTCAAGGCGATCGACGACGCGGAGAACGTCGACGGCGACACCGACTACGTGCGCACCCAGGCCGAGGAGAACGTCCTGCGCGACGCGGTCGTCAAAGCGCTCGAGCCGCTGGCGCAGACCGCCGACAAGGCGCTCCTCGCGCGCTTCCAGGGCGACGCGGCCTACGCGCGCGAGCAGTGGCCGGAAGCGGTCGCCGCCTACGAGCGCGGCCTGGCGCTCGCGCCGAACGACGAGGATCTGCTCGGCGGCTACGCGAGCACGCTGCACGCGATGAACGACGACGCGCGCGCGACCGGCGTGTACGCGAAGATCGTCACGCTCGACCCGAGCGTCGACAACCTGGTCTCGCTCGGCGTGAGTGCCGGCGACGCGCAGCGCTTCGACGACGGCGCGGTCGCCTTCGCGCGCGCGATCGGAACCGCGCGCGCCGCGGTGAACGCGAAACCGGGCGACGCGAAGGCGATCCGCAAGCTCGCCTGGGCGTATCTCTACCAGGGCCGAATGTACGCGAAGGCCGGCGACGCCGCGAAGGCGCGCGCCGCGTTCGCGCAGACCACCGCGTGGACGTCGAAGCTGCCGAAAACCGACGCGCGCTACGAGATGTACCTCGAAGAGGCGCAGGAGGCGACCGTCGCGCTCGACGCCGGCCGGCCGAACGGCAAGACCGCGATCTCGCTCGCGCCGTGGACCGGCCCCGACCTCCCGGGCTCGGTGAGCAGCACCTACAAGTACCGGCTGGTCGTCGCCGGAACGCCGGGAAAGACGGTCGCGCTCGCGGCGAGCGGGCTGCCGAAGCGCTGGATCGCCTCGTTCTGCAGCGACCGCCAGTGCGCGCCGTTCCGGACGACCGTGGCGCTTCCGGCCTCGGGGGTGAAGGTGATCGAGTTCCAGGTGATCCCGCAGTCGGCCCTAGCCGCTCTGCCGACGGTGCGTGTGTACGGTGACGGAGCGAGCGCCGACGTGCGGGTCGGTACTCGCTGATCGTCGACGGCACCGCTCAGCATTTCAGGTTCGAGACGTCTGTGTCGGCCTTCGGATCGCTGTGGTGCTTCCACTTAGCGAACGCCATCTTCTGAACGATAGTCCCGCTAGACGTATCATTCCAGATCATCATAACGTACGCGTCGAGATTATACAGGTTGGCGTACGCCTCGTCGGCGGCCGAGAAATGCCCCTGCGTCGTTTGGTCGAGCATCGACGGCGTTGTATCCGGATGCGTGTGATAGTAGCCGATCACCTTGTATCCGGGCGGAAAGCTATGATCCGTTGGCGCGCCGATGTTCGACAGATTGTCGCTGAGGGATATCGTCTCTCCCTGACTATACCAATACGACCCGTCCGGAGCTTGGAGCACGAAGCCGGCGTATTCGTATCCGGGATTGCTGACCCCCTGGTGAGTCGATTCGCCAAGGTTCGCGGTCGCTTCGGCCGATGAGCAGCCTCTGATGAGATTGTCGCGATCGGCAGTGGGGTTCGAGGGGTTGTTCGAACCGCCGCCATACAGACCGGTTCCGTCATCGACCCAAAAACTATCGACATAGTCGCACGTTGTCGTGTAATAGATCCAATTCCCAGAACCGGGGTCCGTCTCGTAGGCCGAGTTCGAGGGGGGATCGGGGATCCACATGTACCAGTCAGTGCAAGTGTAGTGGTCCACAAAGTATTGCGGAGCTCGAGCACGTGACTTGGCATTCAGCTTCGCAAGTGCCGTCGCTCGGTGTGCGGCCGACGGCCGTTGCGCGCGCAGATACACATGGTTGAGACTATTGGTTGACCGTCGTGGGACCGGCACCGAACCGCGGGTGCCTGCGCAACTCGTCACCGCTGCGAGGAGAATAACAGCGGCAGCGATTCGCCTCGGCAATCTCAACACGTTACACCCTTTCCGATCACATCACAAAGATTGCGCGGATCGCTCATCGAGTCGGTCTCGGGGATGGAAAATGTTTGAGTGTCTCCGATGAGAAACACTCGCACGTAGTCGTAAAGTAAGTCCATTCGCCAGGCCGCTCGCGTGGCGTGCGATACCAATCGTAGCACCAGATGTGTGCGTCCGCGGAGCCAGTCTGGTACTCTACCGGTACTGGATGCCGCCGTGGGTCGTTGTCTTCAGCTCGATAATAATACCGTTTGTCGGCGAAGGGACTGGCGCTCGGTGACGAGGACGGAGACGGCGTTGGCGACCCAACGCGTTCGGCGCTTGCCGACGACGGCGATGCCCCTGCGCATAGGATGACCGCTAGCCAGATCGCGAACGTCGACCGCATGGTGACATCCTTCGGCGGAGTAAGTAAGCTCTCCTATTTCAAGCGAGGGCATCACCGGTCCCGGCGGCGTAACTTCTCCTCACCCCGTCCGGTACGGACGGGCGTCTAGGCGGAGGTCGGAGGCCATCACGGACGAGGTCGTCGGGAAGGTCGGGCGCGTCACGGGGACGGTTGGTCCCGGACGGGTCGGCGAGATCATGCTCGCCGTGCGCGGCGGGAGCGAACACTTCCACGCGTACCCGTGCGATCCGAAGACGATCGCGGTCGGCACCCGGGTCGTGGTGGTCGAGTACTACCCGCCGAGGACGGTGATCGTCGCCGAGGCGTGATCGCCCCGGCGCGGGAGGAACAACGTGACAACCACCATCGGTGCATCGGCCGCCGCGATCGTCGCTATCGTCGTCGTCGCCTTCGCCTTGCTCGTCGTGATCTTCCGCGCGATGTGGCGCGTGGCGGAGCCGAACGAAGCGCTCATCATCTCCGGCCTGCACCACCGGCCCAACGAAGAGACGGGTGACTCCCTCGGGTTCAAGATCGTCACCGGGCGCGGGACGCTGGTGATCCCCGGCGTGCAGACCGTGCGCCGGCTCTCGCTCGACCTGCGCGAGTCGGAGCTGCAGATCGCCTGCGTGACGCAGCAAGGGATC
The DNA here is from genome assembly GCA_035488195.1 of Candidatus Elarobacter sp. GTDB lineage: Bacteria > Vulcanimicrobiota > Vulcanimicrobiia > Vulcanimicrobiales > Vulcanimicrobiaceae > Vulcanimicrobium. Next base: position 6,162 of record DATHLL010000199.1, read on the forward strand.
CCGGTCCACATCAAAGGCGTCGTGATCTACAAGGTCGGCGACGACTTCGTCTCGATCGCGAACGCGGCGCGGCGCTTCCTCGACCAGCAAGACCGCATGGACCAGCGGATCCAGCAGGTGTTCGCGGGCCATCTGCGCGCGATCTGCGGCTCGCTGACCGTCGAAGACCTGATCCGCGAGCGCGACAAGCTCACCGAGGCGACGCGCGGCGCGTCCGGCACCGAGATGGAGAAGCTCGGGCTGATCGTCGACTCGCTGCAGATCCAGGAGATCGACGACCCGACCGGCTACATCGAGAACCTCGCCAAGCCGCACGCCGCGGCGGTGCAGCGCGACGCGCGCATCGCCGGCGCGCAGGCCGATCAGGAAGCGACGCAGCGCGAACAAGAAGCGGCGGCGCTCAAGGCGCAGGCGCAGCGCGACAGCAAGATCAAGCAGGCCGGCTATCAGGCCGAGGTCGACAAAGCGGCCGCGCAGGCGAAACAGGCCGGGCCGCTCGCCGACGCGGTCGCGCGCCAGCAGGTCGTCGTCGAGGAGACGAAGATCGTCGAGCTCGACGCGCACAAGAAAGAGCAGGAGCTGCTCGTCTCCGTGCGCCGTCCGGCCGACGCCGCCGCCTACGAGAAGACGACGCTCGCGACCGCGCAGCGCGACGCCGACATCGCCGCCGCCGAGGCGCGCGCGAAGCAGATCGAGCTGCAGGCGCAAGCCGACGCGACGCGGATCAAACTCGCCGCGGACGCCGACTCGCAGAAGACGAAGCTGATCGGCGAGGCCGAAGGCGCCGCGATCCGCGCCCGCGGCACGGCCGAAGGCGACGCGATCAACGCGCGCGGTCTGGCCGAAGCGGCCGCGATCAAGGCGCGCGCCGAGGCGCTCGCGCAGAACCAGGAAGCGGTCATCGCGCAGCAGCTCGCCGAGCACTGGCCGGCGATCGTCGAGGCCGGCTCGAAGGCGTTCAACAATATCGATCAGATGATCGTGATGAACGGCGCCGACGGCGTCTCGGAGATGCTCGCGAAGGTCGTCACCCAAGGCGTCGCCGGGATGCAGATGGCGCGCAACCTGCTCGCGCGCACGAAGTCGGGGACCGACTTCACCACGCCGCCCGCGCCGAACGGCAACGGCGCGCTGATGCAGCCGGCGCAGCCGGCACAGGCCCCGGAGACGAAGTGAGCCTCTGGACGCGGATCGTCCGATTGCTGCAAGGCGAGGCGCGCTCGCAGATCCAGCGCCTCGACGACCCTGCGGCGACGGTCGACGCCGCGTACCGGACGCAGCTCGAGATCGTCGACGAGGTTCGTCGCAACCTCGTCGACCTGCTCACCGCGCGCAAGCGGCTCGAGATGCAGGTCGGCGCCTACGAGCGCAGCGGCGCGCAGCCCGCGGCGGTCGAGGCGTTCCGCGCCGAGATCGACGAGCTGCGCGCGCGCGAGGACGCGCTCGCGTCGGCGGCCGACGAGCTGCGCCGCCGCGCCGACGCGCTGCGCGCCGAGCGCGACATCACCCGCGCGCGCGTCGCCGCCGCGAAAGCCGGGATCGCCGCGCACGGCGCGATCGCCGGGATCACCGCCGAGCACGCGGAGATTCGCACGCTCCTCGACGACGCGCGCGAACGCACCCTCTCGCTGCAAGCCCGAGCCGCCGCGCTCGCCGAGCTCGTCGAGCGGGACGCCTCGTCCGCGGAGAACGCGGCGGCGCCGCCGAAGCCGACGGTGCAAGCGACGGTCGAGCGTGACGAGCTTCCGCCCGCGCACTAGCCTCCTCCTCGCGTTCGCGGTGCTCGTCGCCGCCACCGGCGAGACGCCATCGGCGCAACCGACGGCGACGCCGGTCGCCTGCGCGCAGCCGAACGTAAATCCCCGCGTCGTCCACGCGGTGGAGCCGGAAACGCCCGCGCTCGCGCAGCAGCAAAACATCGGCGGGACGGTTCAGGTCATCGTCTCGCTCGACACGAACAGCAGCGTCACCGCGGTGCGGATTCTCAGGTCGCCGAGCGCGATCCTCAACGCCGCCGCGCTCGCCGCCGCGCGGCAGACGACCTTCCAAACTCAGATTCGCGACTGCCGGCCGATCGCGGCGGACTACATCTACACCGTCGACTTCGAGGTGCCGCCGGGGCCGACGACGATCAACGGTCGGCCGGCGATCGTTATCACGGCCGTCGCGACGGCGAGCCCGGCGCCGGACAACGCCATCGTAACGGTCGCCGTTCGGGGCACGCCGGCGAGCGAAGTCAGCCGGGCGCAGCCGCCGGCCGAGGCCATCGCCGCGCTGCATGCCAGACTTGCGGCGGCCGGGGTCCTCGCTTCGCAGATCACCGAGACGAGCTCGACGTCGACCGGGTTCGGATCACTCTTGGTCCCCGGCGCGACGATGGCTCCGCTGCCGCCTCCGTACCTGGCGCTTCCGAGCGCGCCACCCTCGCCGGCGGTCCGTCCGACGCCGAGCTACACGATCTCCACGAACGTGCGGATCACGGTGAACGCGATGCGGGAGCTCCCGGCGGTTCTGGCGGCGGTCCGCGCGACGCCCGGGTGGTACGGCGGCAGCGTGCAGTATCTGCTGCGCGACCGAGAGCCGGCCTATCGCGAGGCGCTCGACCGCGCGGTGCACGACGCGCGCGGCCGGGCGGAGGTCGCGGCGCGCGCCGCAGGGATGCGGGTGAGCACTCTCGCACGGCTCGAGGTCGACTCCGCGGATTCTGTCACCGCACCGCCCTTCCCGCAATCGTTCGCGTCGATCGGGACGGCGCCGCTCACACCGCCGGCCGTCCCGGTTCGCGCGCGCGTCACCGCCACGTATCTGCTCGTACGCTAGCAGAACGCGTCCTCTCCTCGCCGATTCGATGCGGAGGAGCCGGCGCCGCCGTCCGACGAGCGGACGGCGGCGACGTGCGGTACTACTGCTTCGTACAGGTCCCGGTGACGCGGTTGAGGAGTCCGGCGGTCGACGTGAACGCCAGATTGCGTGGTGAACTTCGTATCGCTGACCTTCGTCACGAGCGTCCCGGTCGATGACGTGACGTCACCGTCGGGCAAGAACGAGTCCGCGCCCCACAGCAGATGGCCGTGCGCCCAGCCGGTTTGCGCGGCGGCCGGCAGTGCGGCGGCCGCAAGGGCGATCGCCAATGCGGCGGCGGCGCGTGCTAGGTATGACAAAGAATCAGCCTCTCAAGCGAGTGGTAACCCCGGTCAGCCCAGCTTAGGGAACGAGCTTTCGATCGCGTGCGGCGGGGCCTTCCTATCGCGACAGCACGAAGACGATCAGCGAGATCCAGCAGAGCGCGAAGGCGCTCGGCAACCCGTAATTCAGGATGCGGCGCGAGAGGTTGGCCTCGCCGAGCAGCTTCCCCAGTGGATGCTCGCGGAGCACGCGCAGCTTTTGCGAGCTGCGGTCGCGCTGCCACCGCACGAGATCGGTGTAGAACGTGTCGCCGACCGGCTCACCGGCTTCGAGGCGCAGCAGCATCCACTCGCAGAACGCGACGTCTTGGCTGCCGGGGATGATCACCCATGCCCACACCAGCAACATGAACACACCCATCGCGCACAGCGTCAGCGGCAGCCACTTGAACGGGCCGCTCGCGGGATGCCCCTGGCTGACGAAGGCGGCGACGGAGAGCAACACCGACTGCGATGTGAGCAACATCGCGCGGTGCGACTGCAGCACCGCATCGAACTGCGAGGCGAGCGCGTGCAACCGGTGATAGGCCAGTCCGTCGCGCTCGACGTCGCTGCGGGTGTTCACTCTGCCGAAACTCCGTCTTCGAGGTAGAGCCGAGCTCGTCGAGCGCGACGCGTCCGGGAACGCCGCAGCACCGCCGAAGCCGACGGTGACGGCAAAGCTCGACCGCCACGAGCTGGCGCCGCCTTCGGTCTAGCGGCCGAGCGCCGTCGCGACGCTCGTGCTCTCGGCGTACGCGTCAAAGTAGGCATCGAAGAGCGCGTCGAAGGCCGCACGGTTCGGGTCGCCTGCGGCGGCGCGTGCCAGTTCGGTGTACGTCTCGAGCGTCGGCTGCCAGTGTTCGGACGCCGCGGCACGCGCGTCCACCGCGCCGCCGCGGTGATGGTGCAGCTCCGGTGCGAGGAACGCCCGCACCGCGGCGCGCGTCTCCGGTCCGGGAACGAGCTCGGTGCCGAGCTCGCGAACGCAGCGCGCGATCTCGGTCTGCCAGTCGCGCATCAGCGCCTCGTACGACACGAACGCGCGCGCGACGCCGCGCGAGTCGCGCTCGCCGAGCAGGTTGTACTTCCGCCACAGCGCGCAGGCGTGCTCGAACGGGATCCCGTTCCGCACCGCCAGCGAGGCGGCGACGTCGGCCGGATGCCGGAAGATGTGGATCGCTTTCGGCGTGAACCCGGCGCGTTTCGCGGCCGTCAGCCAGTACCGCAGCAGGATCGTGATCCGCGGTTCCTTCAGGACGACGGTGCGCCCGCGCTCCGCCTGGTGCGCGAGCAGGTTCTCGATCGCCAAGACGTAGCGGTCGCTCGGCGCGACGTCGCGCGCGAAGGCGTCGCCGCGCGGCGGGTTCCGGAAGGCCAGGCCGGCGTCGTCCCACGCGGAGCCGCGAGCCTCCAAGAAGCCGTCGTTCAAGTCCTTCGCGGGCGGAGACTCCCAGTGGCCGGTCGGGTTGTCGTCGCCGGGTTCGCTGATGTCGCGCGGCAGCGCGGCGCCGCACAGCGAGAGGACGCGCGTCAACGCGGAGGTCCCGCTGCGGTGCATCCCGACGACGAGGATCAGTTCGGAAGGGCCACCGTGCGGCATGGGAAACGGCGAACTTCCGGGCTTCCGCAAGCGTCCCCTCTCCGTGCGCGCACGGAGTCGTTGCACATCGTCAGGCTGCCGAGCTGAGACCGCGCACGAGCCGGCGGGCGATCGCGACCGCTTCGCCGGTCGTCTCGGCCCAGTGGGCGAGGCCGCTCGCGCCGGTCCACGCCTCGAACACCGAGCGAACCTTGCCGTTCGCGTTGTCGAGCACGACGTGCTCGATCCCGAGCAGCGTCGCGAGCGCGTGCGCGTGCAGACGATCGGTCACGATGACGTGCGCCGAGCCGAGGATGTCGAGCCCGCGCGCGAGCCACGCGCGCGCCAGCGGATCGAACGTGACGGCGGCGTCTCGCCCCGCCTGCGGGTCGCCGGCCGCGAGTTGCGTGAGCCGCCGGTTCTCCGCGAGCTTCGCGCGCGCGGACGCCGAGAACGCGTCGTCCTCCGGCGCCTGCACCCAGTCGACCAGCGGAACGTCCGGCGGGGGCGCGGGACGATCGGCGGTCTCCGCGTCGTGGCGTCCCAGCCAGAGGAGCGGGAGACGCGGTGCGACGCGGCGCCGCATCGGTCCGAGGGCGAGCGCGAGATCGGGTGCGAGGAGCGGGCGCACGCCGAGGACGTCGATCGCGGCGCGGGCGCTCGGGCGCTCGCGCACGATCAGCGTGAACGCCGGATGCGAGGTGCACAGCCGGCGCAGGCGCGCGGCGTTCTCCGGCTCGCGGAACCAGATGCTTTGCGGGAGCTGGATGATCGGGCGGTCGGTGCAGTTCGCCAAGACGTGCTCGCGCAGGTCTTGCTGGCCGCGATAGACGTCGCCGAAGTTGCCGCCGCCGTTCAGCAGCAGCGGACCGTCACCGATCGCGCGTCGCATCGTCGCGGCGTCGAACGTGCGCGGCGAGCACGCGTAGCCGACCGGGACGCCGAGCCGCCGCAGCAGCGCTTTGGCGCCGAGCCAGATCGCGTTGTCGCCGGGATTGTTGTGGTTCGGGAAGTTCGCCAGCGCGACCGGGCGGCCGCGCGGGAGCAGCGGCGCGAGGACGGCCTCGATCCGCGCCGCCATCTGGGTCGTGAACGCGTCGCGCGCCGTCACCGTGCGGCGGGTCTGCGCTCGACGATGTTGACGTGGAAGCCGGGGCGCAAGCTTCCGCCGAGCGCCTCGGCCGTGCACGGCTCGACGCCGTGGAACGTGTGGTCGCCGCGTGCGAAGATCAGCGCGCTGTTCGCCCGGAACGGGACGGTCGCGACGTGCCGGAACAGCGCCGGGTCGAGGTGGCGGGACCCGTCGCTGACGAGGTTCGGATCGCGCGGCACGTACAGCGCGGTCCCGAGCGACTCGTCGTCGCCGCGGTCGGGGACGTAGAAGATGAGCGTCAGCACCTTCCATGCGATGTCGGTGTGCACGCCGAGCGCGTAGTTCGGCTCGTGGAGCGCGAACATGAACCTCACGTCGAGCCGGCGCTCGACGAAGTCGGGCGCGTCGAGGTCGGTGCCGAAGCGCGCGGCGAGCGGCGGCCGAAAGCGTTCGATCAGCCCGCGGATGAAGCGCGCGCCGGAGAGATGCTCGACCAGCGGCGTCCAGAACGTGCGCTGCGCGTCCGTCAGCAGTTCCGCGTCGCGCGGGAGGAACGCCTCGAGCCGCCGGTCGTGCGTCCCGTGATAGAGCGCCGGATCGATCTTCCACTGCCGGTGGTAGACCGCGAGGTCGCGCGGGAACGTCGCTTCGATCTCTCCGTACGCATCCGGAGCGAAGACGTTCTCGGCGACGATGTGCTCCCAGGGCACGGTGCGCACCGGCGCCGCTGCGATCGCCCGGTCGACGTACTGGAAGGCGGAGGAGGCGATCGACGTGCTCACGCGGATGACGTTCGGCGGCGGGCGTTCGTCGCCCGCCCTCGCGGTTCGTCTAGAAGAACGGGTTGTGCGCTTTCTCCTCGCCGATCGTCGTCGGCGGGCCGTGGCCCGGCATCACGACGGTGTCGTCGGCGAGCGCGAACAGCTTGAAGCGCACGCTCGCGAGCAGGTCGTCGTAGGTCGAGATCTCGGCGAAGATGCCGCCGACCGAGCCCGCGAAGAGCGTGTCGCCGCTGAACACCGTCGAGCGGAAGAGGAAGCACGACGAGCCGTCGGTGTGGCCCGGCGTGTGCAGCATGCGGATCGCCGCGTTCTCGCCGAACGGCAACTCGTCGCCGTCGGCGATCGGGATCGCGCGGCGCGCGAGGCTGCCGATCGCGTGCGAGTCGGCGGTGTGCATCACGATCTCGGCGTTCGGGAACGCGCGCGCGACGTCGGCGGTCGCGTCGCAGTGATCGGCGTGCTGGTGCGTGATCAGGATGTAGCGCAGCGCGAACGGGCCATCGGCGATCGCATCGAGGATCGTCTTCGGATAGCCCGCCGGGTCGATCAGCGCTGCGGTCTTGCCGTCTTCAAGGAAGAAGAGGTAGCCGTTGGAGGGATGCGGGTCGTGCGGATGA
>DATHLL010000200.1:0-2714 GCA_035488195.1 Candidatus Elarobacter sp.
CTGGTCGACCACGTAGCCGATCTCTTTCTCCTTCGCGAACGCCTTGACGCCTTTGCCGCCGCGCGAGGTGTGGCGGTAGTCCTCGATCGGCGTCCGCTTTCCGTACGCCTGCGAGGTCACGATCAGCACCTCGGTGCGGTCGTCCTCGACGATGTCCATCGCGACGACCTCGTCGCCCGGCGCGAGCGTGATCGCTTTCACCCCGCGCGCGGGGCGGCCCATCGGGCGCACGTCGCGCTCGCTGAAGTGGACCGCCATCCCGTCGTGCGTCGCGAGCAGCACGTCGCGGTCGCCGGTGCTCAGGTCGACCGCGAGCAGCTCGTCGCCTTCGTCGAGCCCGATCGCGATCAGCCCGTTGCGGCGGACGTTCTCGAACTCGCTGAGCTGCGTCTTCTTGATCACGCCCCGGCGCGTCACCATCACGAGGTACTCGCCGCCGTCGAACTGCCGCACCGGGAAGACCGCCGTGACGACCTCGCCCGGCGGGAGCTGGAGCAGGTTCACCAGCGCCGTGCCGCGCGCTTGGCGCGTCGAGTCCGGGATCTCGTAGGCGCGCAGCCGGAACGCGCGGCCCTTGTTGGTGAAGAACAGGACGTACTGGTGCGTCGTCGCGGTGAAGAAGTTCCGGACGACGTCTTCTTTCTTGAGGTTGGCGATCCCGATGACGCCGCGGCCGCCGCGGTTCTGCGCGCGGAACGTGTCGACCGAGACGCGCTTGATGTAGCCGCCGACCGTCGCGGTGACGACGACGTCGGTGTCGGCGATGATGTCCTCGATCGAGAGCTCGCCCTCGAGCGCCTCGACCGGCGTCTTGCGCGTGTCGCCGAGCCGCTTGCCGACGTCGAGCGTCTCGTCGCGGACGACCTTGAGCATCCGCTTCTCCGAGCCGAGCAGGTCGACCAGATCGCGGATCGTCGCGAGCAGCGCGTTGTACTCGTCCTCGATCTTCTGCCGCTCGAGGCCGACCAGCGTGCGCAGCCGCATGTCGACGATCGCCGCCGCCTGGATCTCGTCGAGGCCGCGCGCGATCTCGTCGTTCAGGTCGACCGGATCGCTGTTCGGATCGATCCCCTCCGGGACGGGGAACCGCCGCATCAGGTTCGACTTCGCCTCGTCGACCGTCGCGCTGCCGCGGATGATCGCGATCACCTCGTCGATGTTGTCGAGCGCGATGCGGAAGCCGCGCAGGATCTTCGCGCGGTCGCGCGCCTTGCCGAGATCGTACTCGGCGCGGCGGCGGACGACGTCGCGGCGGTGCGCGATGAAATGCTTGAGCATCTCGCGCAGCGAGAGCACCTGCGGCTCGAGCGGCGCGATCGCGCCGGTCGTGTGCTCCATCGCGCCGGTGCGGCGATACGGCACCAGCGCCAGCATGTTGAACGCGAAGCTCGACTGCAGCGGGGTCTGCTTGTAGAGCTGGTTCAGCACGACTTGCGGCGTCGCGCTGCGGTGCAGCTCGACGACGATCCGCATCCCCTTGCGGTTCGACTCGTTGTGGAGCGCGGTGATCCCGGTGATCCGCTTCTCCTGGTACGCGTCGGTGATCGACTCCAGGATGCGGTTGACCGAGACCTGGAACGGCACCTCGCTGATCACGATGCGGTGGCGGCCCTTGTCCTCGACGATCTCGGCGCGGCCGCGCAGCGTCACCGAGCCGCGGCCGGTCTTGTAGGCCTGGCGAATCGCCTCACGCCCGAGCAGCACGCCGCCGGTCGGAAAGTCGGGTCCGTGCACGATCTCGATCAGATCGTCGTCGCTCGCGTCCGGCGCGTCGATCAGCTTCACGACCGCGTCGCAGATCTCGCCGACGTTGTGCGGCGGGATGTTGGTCGCCATCCCGACCGCGATCCCCGAGCTGCCATTGACGAGGAGTTGCGGCAGCCGCGCCGGCAGCACGACCGGCTCTTCGGTCTGGTTGTCGAAATTCGGGACGAACGGAACGGTCTCTTTGTCGATGTCCGCCAGCATGTCGAGCGCGGCCCGCGCCAGCCGGGCTTCGGTATAGCGGTACGCGGCCGGCGGATCGGGATCGATCGAGCCGAAGTTGCCGTGGCCGTCGACGAGCGGATAGCGCAGCGTGAAATCTTGCGCCATCCGCACCAGCGCGTCGTACACCGACGAGTCGCCGTGCGGATGAAAGCTCTTGAGCACCTCGCCGATGACGCCGGCGCACTTGCGGTGCTGCTTGGTGGGGTCCATTCCCATCTCGCGCATCGCGTAGAGGATGCGACGCTGCACCGGCTTGAGGCCGTCGCGCACGTCGGGCAAAGCGCGCGACGCGATGACCGACATGGCATAGGAGAGGTAGCTCTCCCGCATCTCGTCTTCAACGGCGATCGCGGAGATCCGAGGCTCTTGGTTCACGGGGTCCTTACGTCGGGGTTAGGAAGTTGGGTCGTCCCACAGCGGGATGCCGTCATCGTCGATGGCGCCGAGCGGCGCATCGGCAACGAGCGGTTCGTGGATCGGTTCGAAGTCGGGGATCCCGTCGCGCTGCGGCGGGGGACCAAGATCGATCCGCGTCGTCGGGTGCTTGGGCGGGTAGCGGCGCGGGCCCATCGCCTCGGCGGTTGCGTTGACGGCGTCCTTCGCCTCGACGGTCCGCTGCCGCAGCGCGGCGAGATGACCTTCGAAGCGCGCGTCGAGCTCGGCGAGGTGCTGCGCCGCCGCAGGGTTGCGCGTCATTGCGGCACCACCGGATCGCGCTGCTTGAA
>DATHLL010000201.1:0-4935 GCA_035488195.1 Candidatus Elarobacter sp.
TGGTGAACCGCGAGCTCGCACGCGCGCTGCAGGCGTTTTCGGACGTCGCGCCCGCCATCGTCCCCGACGAGCCGGCGCCCGAACCGTCGGTGCTCGCCGATCCGCGCTTCGCCGAGCTGCGGGAGAAGAAGCGGCGCGGCGTCCCGCCGTGTGACGTGCTGATCCGCCAGTCGAACGGCGCCGCCGACTTCCGCCGCGTCGAGGGCGCGCGCGCGATCGTGCAGATCCTGCCGTGGGAGTACGGGACGCTGCCGCGCGCGTGGGTCGAAGGCTTGCGCGCCGGCGGCGCGGACGAAGTGTGGACGCCGACCGAGTACTGCCGCGCGATGTTCCTCGACGCGGGGATCGCGCCCGAGCGCGTCGCCGTCGTGCCGAACGGGATCGATCCGGAGACGTTCTCGCCCGACCGCGCGGTCGAGCCGTATCCGCTCGCGACGAAGAAGTCGTTCCGGTTCCTGTTCATCGGCGGGATGCTGCCGCGCAAGGGCGTCGACGTGCTGCTCGCCGCGTACCGCGAGGCGTTCACCCGCGACGACGACGTCGCGCTGGTGCTGAAGCTGTTCGGGACGCGCACGTTCTACCAGCTCGGCGACGAAGCGGAGTCGCTGCGCGCGTTCGCCGCCGATCCCCGCGCGCCCGAACTCGTGCTCATCGACGAGGAGCTGAGCGACGAGGACGTCGTGCGCCTCTACCGCACCTGCGACGCGCTCGCGTTCCCGTACCGCGGCGAAGGCTTCGGCCTGCCGATGCTCGAGGCGCTCGCGTGCGGTCTCCCGGTGATCGCGACCGCCGGCGGCGCCGCCGACGCGTTCCTCGACGACGACGTCGCCTACCGTGTTCCCGCGCGCCGTGTCCCGCTCAGCGGCGCGTGGCGCGGCGAGCAGCTCGTCGGCGAAGGCTGGTGGCTCGAGCCCGACGCAGCCGCGCTCGCCGCGACGATGCGCCACGTCGTCGCGCACCCCAACGAAGCGCGCGCGAAAGCGCTGCGCGGCGCCGAGTGCGCGCGCCGGGACTGGACGTGGGAACGCGCCGCCGCGATCGCCGCCGAACGGCTGCGCGCGCTCCGTAGGAGCGCCACATGAACGTCGAACGGATCGCCGAGCGGCGGATCGTCTTCGGGCCGCTGAGCGGCGCGCTGCGCGAGCTCGCGCTCGAAGGACCGATCGCGCTGTTGGGGACCGAACGTTCCGCGGCGCTCGTCGCCGAGGATTCGTTCGGCGGTGCCGCGGTGCACCGGTTCACCGGCGCGCGCTCGCACAACCCGCGTGCGACGGTGGAAGAAGCGGGCCGCCTCATCGACGAGCACGGCTGCCGCAGCGTCGTCGCGATCGGCAGCTCGAGCGCGATCGATCTCGGGAAGGCGGTCACCGACGGACGCGATGTCGTGCTGGCGCTCGTTCCGACGGCGCTCGGCGGCGCGGAGATGTCGCGCGGCTACGGCGTGCTCGAAGGCGACGAGAAGCGCGGCGGCCGGCTGCGCTCGCCGGCACCGATCGTCGTGTACGACGCGGCCCTGCTCGCGACGCTGCCGCGGCGCGAGCTCGGCTCGATCGGGATCAACGGCTGGGCGCACACCATCGAGGCATCCTACGCGCGCACGCAGCACGCGCTCGGCACCGCCGCCGCGCTCGACGCGGGCCGCGCCATGCCGGTGCTGCTGAAGCGCGCCGCGACGCAGCGGGACGACGCGCTGCACGAAGCGCTCTTCCGCGCCGCGCACCTCGCGGGCTTCGCGCTCGACACGCGCTCGATGGGCCTGCACCACGCGGTCTGCCACGTGATCGGCGGGCTCACGCAGATCCCGCACGGCATCGTGAACGCCGTCGTGCTGCCGCACGCGATCCGCGCGAACGCGCGCATCGCGCCCGGCGCAGTCATTGCAGTCGCCGAAGCGTTCGGCATCGCGGATCTCGCCGCGGAAGCGGAAGCGGTCGCCGCCGCCTACGCGCTCCCGCGCACGTTCGCGGAGCTGGGCGCACCGCCCGATCTCACCGAACGCGCGCTGCCGCGCGTCATGGCGCACCGGCTGCTGGAGAACAACCCGGCGATGCCGGACGAGACCACCGTCCGCGAGTTGCTCGAGGCCGCGCTGCGCGGGCGCTAACGTCAGCGGGTCAGCAGGTCGACGCGGTCGTCGGCGTGGACGCGGAAGCGCGTCACGTACGCGCGGAGCCCGTCGCCGGTGCGGATGCGGCTGTGCACGACCACGTCGCGGACGACGTCAGCGTCGTCGAGAGTGTGCGCGGGGTGCGACTCGAGCCGGATCAGCGGAGCGAGGCCGGGCGCGGGAACCGCGAGCCGCTTCATGCGGACGAGTTCCTCGGCGATCCGCATCTGCGCGCGCGCCGTCAGCGCGCCGGCGCCTTCGACCAGCGGTGCTTTCGGCTCGACCGGTTCCGGAACGTCGGCGACGTACCGCTCGACCGCGTCGCGGTCGGCGTCCTCGATGTGCGTGAACGAGCAGTGATAGCGGTGGACGACGCGCGTCGCCTCGCGCACGGCCTCGTCCTTGTCGATCCGCACGCGGCTCGGGATCGCGCGGCGGCGGAGGATGAACGTCAGCGGGATCTCGCGCTCGGCGAGCGCGACGCCGGAGACGAACGCGATCCCTTCGCGCGCGACTCGCGTCCCCAGCACCTGAACCTGCTTTCCGCCGGTCGTCGCGACCGCGTCGAAGCGACCCGCCCGCCCGGTGGTGCTCTCGAACCAGCGCGGCTCCGACCGCAAGAACTGTCCGAAGAGGTTCATCGTACTTGGGCCATCGGCAAGCGTGCCCCCGGTGAAGAGGGTCCTCACCGTACTTTTACGCTGGCGGACGCCCCCGCGCGGCGCTCAGACCACCAGGCCGGGGAGCGGATTGAACGCCGCGCGCTGCACGAACACGTCGCCCGCGAGGACCAGGAAGACCTCGAGCAGCCCGCCCGCGGTGTGGACCGGCGGCACCACGACCGACCCGCTCGCCGGATCACGCGCGAGCAGATGCGGGCGCCCGTCGTCGGCGGTCCGGATCCCGCAGATCGAGGCGGCGTACTCCTCGAGCGCCGGGACGTTGGTGACCGCGCCGACCGCGATCCCCGGCAGGCTCTCGACCGCGACGAAGAGATCGCGCGCCTCGACGATCACGCTGGCGAACCCGGCGGGGCGTTCCTTCGGCGCGTCCTCGACGCTCACGCCGGCCGGCGCGTCGAGATGCGGCGGCTCGCGGCGGACGAACCGCACGCGCAGCTTCAGCGGCGAGGAGCGCGCTTGCACCTGCGCGCACAGCTCGCCGAGCTCGCGCGAGAAGTCGAAGAGCGCCGCGTGCGCGGCGACGATCGCCTGGTCCGCGGCGCCGGCCGCCTCGGCGGCGCGCTGGTAATCGAGATCGAGGGCCATGCTCGTCCTCGTTCCCGGACGCGCGGAAAACTACGGCCCCGCCCGGGGGTATCGGCGGGCGCCTCCCGCGAAGCAAGCGTGAGAACCGTCGCGACCGTCCGAGGAGATCGCCGAGATGACCTGTCCGAACTGCGGCACACCGACCGCGGCAAGCCCGTGCCCGAGCTGCGGCACCGCGCTCGCGCAGTACCCCGCCGGGCCGGTGACGACGGCCGTGCTCTCACCCGACGAGGCCCGGAACTGGGCGATGGGCTGTCACCTCTCGTCGCTGGCCGGCCTCCTGATCCCGTTCGGGAACCTGGCGGGGCCGCTGATCTGCTGGCTGGTGAAACGCGACCAGTCGCCGCTGGTCGACGCGAACGGCAAGGAGTCGCTGAACTTCCAGATCTCGATGACGATCTACATGTTCGTCTCGGCGCTGCTGATCGTGGTGCTGATCGGCCTGCCGCTCCTGTTCGTGATCGCGATCCTCGACATCGTCTTCGCGATCGTCGCCGCCGTGAAGACGAGCAACGGCGAGCCCTACCGCTACCCGCTGACGATCCCGTTCCTGCGCTGACCACGCGCCCGCGACAGCCGCCTGCGGCCGGCCGGGAGTGCAGGCGGGAGGGATTCCGCCCTTCCGCTCAGTAACGGAAATACCGATTATCGTCACTCGGACCCCGGCGACGGAAGAAGCCAGAAAGGACGCCCAGGATGGCCCGAGCACGCAAAGCGGTCTACGATGCCCCTGAGTATCTCTCGGCCGACCCGGAGATCGCCGGGTTCGCCGAACGCTATCTCCTGATCCGCGGCACGACGGCGCGCACGCGCGAGGCGTACCAGCGCGATCTGGAGCACTTCGGATCGTTCCTCAAGGCGCGTGCGCTCGGCGCGAATCCGGACGCGAAACAGCCGCCGCCGTACGACGCCCTCGCAACGGTTCGATACGCCGACGTGCTGGCGTACCAGACGCATCTGGCGCGTTCGCGCCGGTACGCGCCGCGGTCGGTCCGCCGCAAGATCGCGACGCTGCGGACGTTCTACAAGTCGCTTCGCCAGAGCGGCCGCCGCGACGACAACCCCGCCGCCGACGCGAACCTCCCCAAGATCGGCAAGCCGCTCCCCAAGGCGATGCGCGGCGACGAGGTCGCGAAGGTCTTCGCGGTCAAGCCGCAGGCGGGTCTGACGGAGCTGCAGCGGCGGCGCGACCGCGCGATCCTGCAGTGCCTGTGGTCGTGCGGGGTCCGGCGGGCCGAGCTGGTCGGGCTCGATTTGAACGACGTCGACCTCGACGGCCGCCAGATCCGCGTCGTCAAGGGCAAGGGCAACAAGGACCGCTACGTGCCGATGACGCCGGAGGCGGCCGCCGCGATGCGTGACTATCTCGCCGTGAGGCCGCATGCGAGCATCCCCGCGTTCTTCGTGGGCCGCGGCGACCGACGGCTTTCCGCTGCCGGCGTCTACAAGATCGTGCGCACGTACATGCAGATCGCAGGGATCAGCGAGTACGCCTCGCCGCACACGTGGCGGCACACCGTCGCCACGCTGATGCGCGAGCGCGGTGCGGACCTGCTGTTC
>DATHLL010000202.1:0-4090 GCA_035488195.1 Candidatus Elarobacter sp.
GCGGATCTCGACTGGGAGCGCTACGTCGTCGTCGATCCGCGCTTCTACCGGCCGGCGGAGGTGGACGTGCTCGTCGGCGACCCCTCGAAGGCGCGCCGCGTGCTGGGCTGGGTGCCCGAGACCTCGTTCGAAGAATTGGTCGAGCAGATGGTGCGCGCCGACCTCGACCGCCTGCGACCGCTCGCGCCGGCGTGAGATGCGCGTCCTCGTCACCGGCGCGCGCGGGTTCGTCGGGCGTCATCTGACCGCGGCGCTCCGCGAGCGCGGGCACGAGGTGCTCGCGACCGACCACGCCGCGCACGACGACGCGCTTGCGGTCGACGTGACCGATACGCTGGCGGTGCTCGGCGCGCTCGAACTCGCGCAGCCCGACGCTGTCGCGCATCTCGCCGCGCAGGCGTCGGTTCCCGATTCGCTGGCCGATCCCGGCGGGACGTTCCGAGTCAATGCGCGCGGGACGCTCAACGTGCTCGACGCCGCGCGCACGCTCGGCGAGCACGGTGCGCGGCCGCGCGTCCTCGTCGTCAGCAGCGCCGACGTCTACGGCACGCAGCCGCCGGCGGCGTACCCGCTGCGCGAGACGACGGCGCCGCTGCCGCGCAATCCGTACGCGGCGAGCAAGGTCGCGGCCGAAGCGCTCGCGCTCGCATACGCGCGCTCCTTTCGCGTCGATGCGGTCGTCGCGCGTGCGTTCAACCACACCGGTCCCGGGCAGGACGAACGCTTCGCGATCCCCGCGTTCGCCGCGCAGCTCGCGCGCGTCGAGGCGGGAGTCGAACGCACGATCCTCGTCGGCAACCTCGAAGCCAGCCGTGACGTCCTGGACGTGCGCGACGTCTGCGCGGCCTATGTCCTCCTGCTCGAGGGCCGCGGCGAAGCCGGCGAGATCTACAACGTGTGCAGCGGGACGGCGACGACGATGCGCGAGCTGCTGCGCCGGCTGATCGAGATCGCGCGCGTCCCCGTCGAGGTGCGCGAAGACCCGGCGCGAATGCGCCCGGCGGACGTCCCGGTCAGCGTCGGCGATCCCGCGAAGCTGCGCGCGGCGACCGGCTGGAGCCCGCGCATCCCCCTGGCGGCGGCGCTGCGCGCCGTCTACGACGACGCGCTCGCGCGCGCCGCGACCGCTTCGTGAGCATGGTGACTTCGTGAACGACTTCAGCTCTTTCGTCTTCGGCAAGCGCGGCGAGCTGCTCGCGCTCCCCGCGCTCGTCCTCGCGGTCGCGGGGAAACCGAGCGCGTTTTCGATCGCCGCGGGCTTGCCGGTCGCGTTCGCCGGCGAGGTGATGCGGATGTGGGCGGTCGGCTACAGCGGCGTGACGACGCGCGGCGACACCGTGACCGCGCCCGCGCTGGTCACCGCCGGCCCGTACGCGTACGTGCGCAATCCGCTCTACGTCGGGAACTTCGTCACCGCGGCGGGCTTCGCGATCGCGTTCACCGGGAAGAACTCCGTGCCGGTGCGCGCGGCGCTCGTCGGCGGATCGCTCGCCGCGATGGCGGGGATCTACGGCGTGATCGTCCCGCACGAGGAGCGCTACCTGCGCGAGACGTTCGGCCCGGCGTTCGACGACTACGCCGCGCGCGTCCCGCGCGTCGTCCCGGCGCTGGAACCATCGGACCCGCAGCACGGATCGTACGATCCTGCCGTGATCGGAAAAGCGGAGTCGCGAACCTGGCTGACCTTCGGCGCGATGCTCGCCGTGCTCGCGCTCAAGGCGCTGCGCTCGTGAGCCATCCCGCGGCCAGCTCGACGCTGCGGCTCAAGGTCGCGCTCGCCGCGACCGCCGGGCTGGCGGTCTTCGAGCTGATCGGCGGGCTGCGCGCCGGCTCGCTGGCGCTGATCTCCGACGCGGCGCACGTCGCGATGGACGTCGTCGCGCTCGCGATCGCGCTCGCCGCCGCGGTCGCGGCGAAGCGGCCGCCGACGCACCGGCAGACCTACGGTTTCGCCCGCTACGGGATCCTGGCCGCGCTTGCGAACGGCGGGCTGCTGACCGCGGTCACGATCCTGATCGCGATCGAGGCGGTGCGGCGCTTCCTCCACCCCGAGCTCCCGGCCGGCGCCCTCATGGTCGGGATCGCCTCGATCGGCCTGCTCGTGAACGTGAGCGTCGGCGTGATGCTGGCGCGCGGGCACGGCGGCGACCTGAACCTGCGGGCGGCGCTGCTCCACGTCGGCGGCGACGCGCTCGGCGCGGTCGCGGTGATCGTGGGCGGCGCGCTGATCCTGCTGACCCGGGCGGCCTGGATCGACCCGCTCCTCTCGCTGCTGGTCGCGGGGATCATCGTCGCGGGGATCGCCGGGGTCGTCCGCGAGGCGACCGACGTGCTGCTGGAGAGCGCGCCCGGGCACGCCGAGGTCCCGGCGGTCCGGGAGCGGATCGGGCGGGTCGCCGGGGTCGTCGGGGTCCACGACCTGCACGTGTGGACGATCGGCTCGGGCTCGCACGCGCTCTCGGCCCACGTCGTTCTCGACGACCGCAAGCTCAGCGAGGCGAGCGCGATCCTGCGCTCGATCGACGGGGCGATGCGGGACGACTTCGCGATCGCCCACGTCACCGTCCAGTTCGAGTGCGAGAGCTGCGACCCCGACACGACGATCGTCTGCACCCAGAGCCCTCGGGAATCCCTCGCGGGCGCCGCGAAGTTCTGAGCCGTATGAAGTCCACAGCCGTCGTTCTCTCGACCGCGCGGACGCCGTTCGGGCGTCTGGGCGGAGCACTCTCCTCGCTCGCCGCGACCTCGCTCGGCGCCGACGCGATCCGCAACGCGATCGCCCGCGCCGGGATCGATCCCGCCGACGTCGAGCACGTCGTCATGGGGCAGGTCATCCAGGCCGGCGCCGGTCAGGCGCCGGCGCGGCAGGCCGCGTTCAAGGCCGGGCTCGCGAAGACGACGACCGCCGAGACCGTCAACAAGGTCTGCGCGTCGGGGATGATCGCGGTCGTCAACGCGGCGCGCGCGATCGACGACGGCGACGTGCGGGTCGCGGTCGCCGGCGGGATGGAGTCGATGTCGAACGCGCCGTATCTGCTGCCGGGCGCGCGCGCCGGTTACCGCTACGGCAACGCTACGATGTTCGACGCGATGATCCACGACGGGCTGTGGGACTACTACTTCGACGAGGCGATGGCGGCGCAGGGCGCGCGCGTCGCGGCCGAGCTCGGCGTCACCCGCGCGGTGCAGGACGAGTTCGCGTACCAGAGCCATGCGCGCGCGCACGCGGCGCACGAAGGCGGGTTGCTCGCCGACGAGATCGTGCCGATCGCGGTCGCGACCAAGGCCCGAGGGAAGATCGTCGTCGACGCGGTTCCGCAGACGGCGCGGGCGCGGGTTCCGGCGCTCGCGGGCGCTCCGGGCGCGGGCGGATCGGTGTGGGATCACGTTCCGCCGGAGAACATGGTCGCCGATCCGGCGCAGTTCTCGCCGTACGTCGCGGGCGACGTGCCGCACGTGCGCGTCGAGCGCGACGAGCCGGTTCGCTCCGACGCCTCGCTCGAGGCGATGGCGAAGCTGAAGCCGATCGACGCGGGCGGGACGATCACCGCCGGGAACGCGCCGGGCGTCAACGACGGGGCCGCGGCGCTCGTGCTCTCCTCGCCCGAGTACGCGCGGTCGGTCGGCGCGGAGCCGCTGGCGGAGATCGTCGATCACGCGGCGGTGGCGTGGGATCCGCCGTACCTCGCGCTCGTCCCGGCGATGGCGGTGCAGAAGCTGCTCGACCAGCAGGGGCTCAAGGCCTCGGACATCCACGTCTGGGAGATCAACGAGGCCTTCGCGGCCGTCGCGCTCACGGCGGCGACGAAGCTGGGGCTCGATCCGCGGGCGATCAACGTCCGGGGCGGGGCGGTCGCGCTCGGGCATCCGATCGGGGCTTCCGGGGCGCGCATCGTCGGGGCCGTCGTGCAGCAGCTCCGGCGCCGGGGTGGCGGGTACGGGATCGCGGCGATCTGCTCGGGCGGGGGCCAGGGGGACGCGGTTCTGGTGAGAGTGGCCTAGATGTCGAGGCTACGCGCCTCGTTTACGGGCGAGGGCCCAGCGTGAGGCGGGAGTCTGATAGTTGAGGGCGGTGTGCCGGCGTTCCTCG
>DATHLL010000203.1:0-11442 GCA_035488195.1 Candidatus Elarobacter sp.
CGGGGTCCTCGCGCTCGGCTACCAGATGGGCGCCGGCGAGTTCGGCCACCACCAGATCCGCCCCGACGGCGGCTTCATCTGCGGCTGCGGGAAGGTCGGGTGCTTCGAGGCGCAGGCCTCGGGGACGGGGCTGCTGCGGCACGCGTTCCGGCTCGCGCCCTCGTTCCCGCGCAGCGGGCTGCTCGACCCGCAGCCGCCGAAGGACGGCGACCAGCGGAGCTGGCGCGAGCGGCTCGGCTCGAAGCGGATCCGCAAGGCGGCGCAGGCCGGCGATCCGCACGCGCTGGCGGCCTGGACCGCGTTCTGCGACGACCTGGCGCTCGGGCTCGCCAACGTGATCGCGTTCGTGAACCCCGAGGTGATCGCGCTGGGCGGCGGGGTCTCGAGCGCCGGCGAGTTCATGCTCGAGCGGGTTCGGCCGGCGGTCGAGGCCCGGACGACGATGGTCCCGCGCGGCACGACCCGGATCGTGAAGGCGACCCTCGGGAACGATGCCGGCGCGGTCGGCGCGGCGACCGCGGCGATCCGCGGCGGGCTCTTCGCGCAGGCTCCCGTAAGCGTCTCGTAAGCGGCGTAAGGCCGCCGAAAGTAGCCGGCAGCACACTGGGCCGGTGAACGATCGCGATTTCCCGGCGCTCCTGCCCCCCATCTGCGACGACTGCGGGCACCGCGCCTCACTCCATCAGATCGAGGGCTGCCGGGCGCTGCTGCTCGGCCGCGGCACCCCCTCGAAGACCTGCGGCTGCATGACGACGCTCCGGGCGATCCTCGGGGCCCGCTACCCGCGCCCGCCCGCCGAGCTCCTCGAGCGCCAGACGGCGATCTAAGCCGGGTACTTCACGTAGACGATCTCGGGATCGCCGGGGTCGAGCTCGTCCACCTCGCCGCAGCGGCGCCAGCCGTAGCGCGCAAGGACCGCGTGCATCGGCGCGTTCGACGCGTTGGTCGAGGTGAACACGCGGTCCGTGAGCCGGTGCCGCTCGGCGTGCCGCAAGAGCACGCCGGCGTAGCCGCGCCGGCGCTCCGCCTCCGCCACCGCGATCACGTTCACGAACGCGTGGCCGAAGAACTCGTTCGTCCACATGAACCCGACCGCGCGGCCGGCGTCCTCCGCGATCACGACCTCGCCGCGCGCGAGCGCGTGCTCGAAGCGGCCGCGCTTGTACGGCGGATCGAGGAACGCCGGCAGCATCGGCTCGAGCGCGGGCAGATCGTCCGCGCTCGCCGCGCGAACGACCGCGCTCACGGCGCGTGCTGCGGTGCGTCCAGCGCGAGCGCGACCATCATCCGCACGCCGGTCGGGAGCGCCGACTCGTCGATGTCGAAGCGCGCGTGGTGGTGCGGCCAGGCGCTGTCGGGTCCGCCGTTGCTGCCGATGGTGAAGAAACACGCCGGGACGCGCTCGGCGAAGAACGAGAAGTCCTCGGCGCCCATCAGCTTCGGGACGTCGGCGACGTGCTCGCCGCCCGCGACGCGCTCGGCGAGCGCGCGCACGTAGCGCGTCTGCTCGGCGTCGTTCGACGTCACCGGATAGCGCCACAGATACTCGAACGCGTATGTCGCGCCGGAGCTCTCGCAGATCCCGCGCAGCACGCGCTCGATCCGCTCCGCCATCTTCGCGCGCACGTCCGCGTCGAACGCGCGCACGGTTCCCATGAGCGTCACGCGGCTCGGGATCACGTTGTGCGTCGTCCCGCCGTGGATCGCGCCGATCGTGACGACCGCGGGCTCGATCGGATCGATGTTGCGCGAGACGATCTGCTGCACCGCGACGACGAACTGCGACGCCACATACACGGGATCGATCGAGAGATGCGGCGCGGCGCCGTGCCCGCCTTTCCCTTCGATCGTGATCTCGATCGAGTCGCTCGAGGCGTAGAAGGCGCCCTCGCGGACGCCGACCTGTCCGGCCGGATGCGACGAGGCGAGATGCAAGCCGTACGCGCGCTCGATCCCGAACTTCTCGAGGACGCCGTCCTCGATCATCGCCTTCGCGCCGCCTTTGCCTTCTTCGGCCGGCTGGAACAAGAAGCAGACCGTGCCCGCGACCTCGTCCTTGCGCGCGGCGACGACGCGCGCGGCGCCGAGCAGCATCGCGACGTGGCCGTCGTGTCCGCAGGCGTGCATGTGCACCGGCGTGCGCGAGCGGTACGGGACCCGGTTCTCCTCGTCGATCGGAAGACCGTCCATGTCGGCGCGCAGCATGATCGTCTTCCCGGGCCGCGCGCCGCGCAGCACGCCGACGACGCCGGTCTTCCCGATCCCGGCGTGCACCTCGAAGCCGAGCTCGCGCAGCCGCGCGGCGACCATCGCCGCCGTGCGCTCTTCCTCGAAGCCGAGCTCCGGATGCTCGTGCAGATCGCGCCGCGTCGCGACGACTTCGTCGACGACGTCCTGCGGGACGTCGATCGTCAGGGTCGGGGCCATATCCTCGATTTATCCGGCGGCGGGGATGGTGGGGCGGCGTCCGTTCGTCGCGATCTGCGCGATCAGCTCGGCGATCCGGCGCGAGGAGCCGCGCGGCGCGATCGCCGTCTGCTGCGAGCGCATCTTCGCCAGCCGCTCCTGGTTGTGGACGATCCGCGCGACCGACGAGACGACCTCGGCGGTGCTCAGCGCGACGACGCCGATCCCGTTGGTCCGCACGTAGTCGAGGTTTCCGCGCTCCTGGCCCGGGACGTAGTCGTAGACGACGACCGGGACCTCGGCGACCGACGCCTCGGCGATCGTCCCCGGTCCGGCCTTGGTGACCAGCAGGTCGGCGGCGCGCATCAGCTCGGGGACGTCGTGGCGGAAGCCCAGCACCGTCATCGGCGTCGGCAGCGAGGGCGCGAGCTCCTCGAGCTTCGCCTTCAGCGCGGCGTTCCGGCCGGTGACGACGACCAGGTGGAAGTCGAGCCCGGCGCGGGCGAGGCCGAGCGTCGTCGGGAGCAGCTTCCCGCCGCCCTCGCCGCCGGCCATCAGCAGCGCGATCGTCGCCTTCTCCGGGAGCCCGAGCTTCTTGCGGATCTCGGCCTTCGTCCCGGAGACGTCCTCGAAGCGCGGGTGGATCGGGTGGCCGAGCAGCCGGAGCCGCTCCGGCGGCACGCCGCGCTCGATCGCGCGCTGGTAGACCTCGCGGGCCGGGACGACGGTGAGGTCGGCCTCGGGGAGGAGCCAGCCTTCATGGACGCGGCCCAGGTCGGTGATCACGGTGACGATCGGGACGTGCTGCATCCCGGCGTCGGCCCGCGCGCGCAGCGCGGCGTGGTTCAGCAGCGGGTGGACCGAGACGATGACGTCCGGCTGATACTGCGTGAAGACCTCGCGCAGCCGCTCGCGGTAGAGCGGCTCGCAGAAGCGCACGATCGTCTTGTAGCGGCGGCGTCCGTTGGTGGCGTGGTAGAGCGCGCCGTAGATCGGCGGGGCATAGCGAAGGGCCGCGCTATAGGCCGGCCCCAGCTTGGAGAGCGGAAACGTGCAGTGGGTCGCGATGTCGTCGATCCGCCACTCGAAACGCGTCGGCCCGTCGATCTCGTCGAGCGCGGCGCCGACGGCTTGCGCCCCGGCGCGGTGACCGCCGCCCGTGTCGGAGATCAGAAAGAGGGCGCGTTTCGTCATCCCACCTCAGCTCGTCTGCTTGACCATGTTGCGCCGCTTCATCGCGGCGGCGGCCTCGCGCTTCCGTGCCATGGCGGCACGGCGGAGGGCGGCGGCTCGCCGCTTCGGGTCGAGGTTCCGGCAGAACGCGATCGTCGCGCGCGCCGGAGCGTCGTAGAAGCGGAAGATGTCGCCGAACTCGATCTCGGGATTCCGGTGATGCCCGTCGTGGTCCTCGGGCAGGACGACCTGCAGGATGCGCGCCAGCCGGACGCCCCAGGCGGGGGTCCGCCAGCCGAGCTCGGTCGTGTGGCGCCACCAAACGTGGATCTGGCCCAGGATCAGCCCGGCGGCCGCTCCGGCGACGGAGAGGCGCGCGCAGGCGATCGCGATGACGATGTACGGGACCGCACCGAGGAAGCCGTCGAGCAGGACCCCGGGATCGCGCGAGAGCACCGCGTGGTCCCAGTATGACCTGCGGCGATCGTGGTGGGTGCGGAGATGGAGCTTGCCCCACACGTGTTGCGGCACGTGATAGAAGAACGTCGAGGCGCAATCCCCGGCGACCAGGACGATGAGCATCGCTTCGATCGCGGAGATCGCCGGCGAGCCCAGCGAGAGCGTATTCACGTGATCCTTACGGTTCCTGAAGAGGGCTAACGGCGGATTGGTCCCGACTCCCGGAAACCCTCTCGGCGCCGTTTTCGTGGCAGCGGCCCTCACCCTCGTCGCTCCGGTGCGGATCGACGGCTTGCGGGACGCCGCGCTGTCGTGGCATATACCCCCGCCGGTCGGCGTTATGCGAGGCCTGCGGCTGTGCATGGACAGCGGGCGCACGGCCCCCCCGGCCGTGAAGGTCGCCCGCGAGGCGATGCGCGCGAACCCGCGGCTCGGCGCGGTCGACGCGCTGCTGCTGGGCACCGACGTGGTCGACGCGGCGCGCGCGCACGATCTCGGCGCGCCGTTCCTCGCCGCGACGCTGCTGCAGGAGTCGGCGTTCGACCCGAACGCGGTCTCCTCGGCCGGCGCGATCGGGATCGCGCAGTTCACCGCGCCGACCGCGCTCGAGTACGGCGTCGACCCGTGGGAGCCGCGCTCGGCGATCGACGGCGCCGCGCGCGTGCTTTCGGCGTACGCGTCCGATTATCGGGCGCGCGCCGGCGAGGACGTGGACGCGCTCGTGCTCGCGGCGTACAACGCGGGCCCGGCCGCGGTCGCGAAGTACGGCGGCGTCCCGCCGTACGCCGAGACGCGCGAGTACATCGCCGACGTCCGCGACCGCTGGTCACGCATCGTCGGCCGCTGATCTACACCAGGTTCTTCCGCAAGAACGCGGTGACGCGGCCCCAGGCGTCGGCGATCTCGCGCGAGGCGATCGTGCCGAGATCCTGGCGGAAGAACGAGTGGCCGACGGTCGGATAGATCTGCACGTCGGCGGTCTTTCCGGCGGCGTTCAGACGCGTGCGGATGCGGTCGATCTCGCCTTCGGTGATCTGCGTGTCGGCGCCGCCGTAGACGAGCAGCAGCGGCGCGTGGATCTTGTCGGCGTCCTTGATCGGCGCGTCGCCGCCGTCGGGCAAGCCTTTGGTGATGCTCTGGCCGTAGAACGCGATCGCCGCGCCGATCCCCGGGATCATCGCGCCGATGAACGCGACCGCGCCGCCGACGCCGAATCCCCACGTCGCGATCTTGCCGTGCGCGACGTACGGCTGATCGTTCAGCCAGTCGCGGGTGAGCGCGATGTCGTCCTGCATCGTCGCGGTGTGGAACCCGCTCGCGACGTCCTGGCCGCGCAGGTAGTCGATCGCGCAGCCGACGTAGCCGGCGCTCGCGACGAGATCCGTGATCCGCTTGAGCTCGTCGTCGAACCCGTAGACGCCCTCGAGGACGATGACCGCCGGGCGGCGCGCGTCGTCGAGCCGCGCGACGTAGGTCGGCATCGGTCCGCGCGGGCCGTTGATCGTGGTGGTCTGGGTGATCATGCGAGCTGCTCCCCGGCGCCGGGCGCCGTGTGGTCCGCTTCTATCCGGCCGGTCCGGGAACCATGCCTGCCCGCCCCCTCATCCTCCCCGGGCGCAAACCGGCCCGGCGCTTGCGGGTTAGGCCTCGCACGATGGCTTCGACCGGCGCCCAGCTCACCGAGCGCTTCGTGCTCCACCGGGACCCGCATCCGGCGCGCGTCTCGACCTTCGCCGAGGACGTCCGCGCCGGGCTCGGCGCCCGCCCGCTCAGCCTAGCGCCGAAGTACTTCTACGACGACCTCGGCTCGGCGCTGTTCGAGGCGATCACCCGTCTCCCCGAGTACTACCTGACCCGCGTCGAGCGCGATCTGCTGGCGACCTACGGCCGCGAGATCGCGGGCGCGCTCGACGGGCCGCTCGAGCTGGTCGAGCTCGGGAGCGGGAGCGCGATCAAGACGCGGCTGCTCATCGACGCGGTCCTCGAGCGGCAGCCGGCGCTCGTGTATCATCCGATCGACATCTCGGCGGAAGCGGTGACGGAGTCGTCGCTCGCGCTCGTCGGCAGCTACGAGCGGCTGCGCGTCGTCGCGTACGCGAGCGACTACGTTCCGGCGCTGCGCGAGAAGCGGCTGGTCACGCACGGCCGCGTGCTGGCGCTCTTCCTCGGCTCGAACATCGGGAACTTCGAGCCGCCGGAGGCGCGCGAGCTGCTGCGGCTGCTCGCCGCGGCGCGGCATCCCGGCGACGGGCTGCTGATCGGCTACGACTTGAAGAAAGACCCGTCGATCCTTGAGCTCGCGTACGACGATCCGACCGGCGTGACGGCGGCGTTCAACAAGAACCTGCTCGCGCGGATCAACCGCGAGCTCGGCGGCGATTTCGATCTGAAGGCGTTCAGGTTCCGCGCGCGCTGGAACGAAGCGTCTGGCGCCGTCGAGTCGTTCTTGGTCAGCGAGCGCGAGCAGCGCGTGCGGATCCCGGCGTCGGGGATCGACGTCGCGTTCGCGGACGGCGATGCGATCCACACCGAGTCCTCGTACAAGTTCACCCGCGAGGAGATCGTCGCGCTGGCCCGCGACTGCGGGTTCGCGGAGAAGAAGACCTACACCGACGCCGCCGGCCGCTACGCGCTCAGCCTGCTGACCGTCGAATAGCATCGCGCCGCTTCGCGAACGCGCGGATCGAGCGCTCGACGTCGCGGCGCGGAATCGAGGCGAGGACCGCGTCGTCGCCGAGCGGGACGGCGTCGTCGTGGCTCCCCGCGAAGACGTACGAGCGCGCGACGACCAGATCGGTCGCGGTGCGCGCCTCGACGGGGATGCGAACGTACTTCGGCACCTCTTCCCAGGCGTCGGCGACGCGCCAGCCGGTCTCGTCGAGCTCGATCAGCACGCCTTCGACGATCTCGTACTGGCTCTCGCGGATGCTGAGATACTCGTACGCCGGGAAGGTGACGCGCTGCCAGCCGCGCAGCACCGCCGGCTCCCACGGGTAGTCCGCGCCCAAGATCGCGACGCGCCATTCCGGGTCGCGGAACGTCCCGTACCCGAACAGCGGAAAGCCGCCGGTCGCGACGGCGGTGCGCAGCGCCGGCCGGGTTCGTTCGAGCCGCGGCTGCGTCTCGCGCGCGAGCTCCTCGCGATTCGCCGGCTCGTTCACGTGCGCACCGCGCGCTCCGCGCCGCGCAAGGCGACGTCCGTCGCGATCGCGAGCGCGGCGGCGGCCAGCGCGCCGGCGACGATCTTGTCGGGATTGTTCGTGCTGATCCCCTCGAACAGCAGCGTGCCGAGACCGCCGGCGTTGATCCACGCCGCGATCGTCGCGAGCGCGACCAGCGAGACCGCCGCGACGCGGACGCCGCCGAGCACGACCGGGAGCGCGGCCGGGAACGCGACGCGCAGCAGCGTCTGGCGCGCCGTGAAGCCGAGACCGCGCGCGGCGTCGGTCAGCGCCGGATCGACGCCGCGCAGGCCCGCGACGACGCCGCGGATCAGCACCATCTGCGCGTAGACGACCAGCGCGACGATCGCGGTCGTCTGGCCGAGCCCGAGCACCGAGACCAGCAGCGCCAGCAGCGCCAGGCTCGGGATCGTGTAGAGCACGCCGGTCAGGTTGAGGATCACCGTGCCGGCGCGCGGGTTCCGCGCCGCGATCACCCCGAGCGGCAGCGCGATCGCGAGCGCGATCGCCAGCGAGACGAACACCAGCACGACGTGCTGGCCGAGCAGCGCGGTGACCCGCGCGAGGTGCGTCGCGAGATACGTCATCGCTCGATCAGCGGGCGTTCGAGCACCAGCCGCCGCGTCTCGGGATCGACGCCGACGAGGTCGCGCACGAAGGCGTCCGCCGGATGCCGGAGGATCTCGTCGGGCGGGCCGGTCTGGACGACGTGGCCGGCGTTCATCACGACAACGCGGTCGGCGAGGCGGAGCGCTTCGTCGACGTCGTGGGTGACGAAGACGACCGTCGTGCGCAGCTCGCGGTGGACGCGCGCGATCTCCTCTTGCAGCGAGGCGCGCACGATCGCGTCGACCGCGGCGAACGGCTCGTCCATCAGCAGGACGCGCGGCCGCGCGGCGAGCGCGCGCGCGACGCCGACGCGCTGCGCCTCGCCGCCCGAGAGCTCGCGCGGCCGCCGGTCGCGGTACTGCGCCGGATCGAGCCGGATCAGCGTCAGCAGCTCGTCGACGCGCGCGGCGATGCGGGCGCGGTCCCAGCCGAGCAGCCCGGGGACCGCGGCGACGTTCTCCGCGACGGTGTAGTGCGGGAACAGCCCGACCGCCTGGATCACGTAGCCGATCCCGCGCCGCAGCGCGACCGCGTCCTGCGCGCGCACGTCGACGCCGTCGATCAGCACCGTCCCCGACGTCGGCTCGACGAGCCGGTTGATCGTTCGCAGCAGCGTGCTCTTTCCGCAGCCCGACGGCCCGAGCAGCACGGCGAACTCGCCCGCCTCGACGGTGAGGTCGACGTCGTGCACGGCCGCGGCCGCGCTGCCGGGATACCGGACGGCCAGCGCGCGCAGCTCGACGCGCGCGCCGCCCTCAGGCGAGGCCGTTGGTCTTGAGGAAGTCACGCGCCACGTCGGCCGGCTCGCGCTTCTGCGGCCCGTCGACCTGCAGGTTCATGTTCTGCATCACGTCGTTCGTCAGCAGCGGCGCGAGCTTGTCGAGCAGCGTCGCGATCGCGGGCTGCGTGCCGAGCGCCGCCGCGCGCACGACCGGCGCGACGTTGTAGGCCGGGAAGAAATGCCGGTCGTCCTCCATGACGACGAGATTGTCGGCCTTGAGCTGCCCTTCGGTCGAGAACGCGATCACGACGTCGACGTCGCCGTGCTCGAGCGCCTGGTACTTGAGCCCGTTGTCGATGATCTTCGTCTGCTTGAACGTGAAGCCGCCGTAGCGCTTGCGCAAACCGGGGAGGCCGTCGGCGCGGGTGAGGAACTCGGGCACCGCGCCGAGCCGCAGCTCGTTCGCCTTCGCCGCGAGATCGCTGAGCTTGCCGATCGCGTACCGGCCCGCGACGGCCTGCGTCGTCGCGAGCGCCTGCGTGTCGTCGAACGGCGACGGCGCGAGCCAGGTCAACCCGAACTCCTTCGCGTACGCGCCGCGCACCGTCTCGTAGGCGTGCTTCGGATCGCTCTCCGGCGGCAGGTGCAGCACGTTGAGCAGCGCGGTCCCGGTGTACTCCGGGTAGAGGTCGATCTCGGTGCGCTTCAGCGCCGCCATCGCGATGTCGGTCGTGCCGAGGTTCAGCTTGCGCGTCACCGCGACGTTCCCGTGCTCGAGCGTCTGCGCGTAGAGCTCGCCGAGGATCAGCTCCTCGGTGAAGTTCTTCGAGCCGACCTTGAGCGCGTTGCCGCCGCCGCCGCACGAGACGGCGAGCGGGGCGGAGGCGAGCAGCGCGAGCGCGCGGGCGCGTGTGAGTTGCATGGACCTCGTTCGTCAGACGGCGAGCTTGCGCTGCGCGAAGCCGAGCGCCGCGTCGGCGAGCACGGCGAGCGCCGCGACCGAGACGGCGCCGAGCAGCAGCTCCGGCGGGTTGCTGGTCTGGAGGCCGCCGACGATGTAGTCGCCGAGCCCGCCCGCGCCGATGAAGGCGGCGAGCGTCGCCGAGGCGATCACCTCGACCGCCGCGGTCCGCACGCCGACCGCGACGACCGGAAGCGCGAGCGGCCAGCGCACGCGCCGCCCGATCTGGCGCGGCGTCATCCCGACGCCGCGCGCGGCCTCGAGCGTCGCGCCCGGCACCGAGCGCAGCCCGACGTCGGTGTTGACCAGGATCGGCGGGAGCGCGAGGACGACCAGCGCCAGCAGCGCGGGCCGGAAGCCGAGCCCGAGCAGCGGGAGCGCGAGCGTGAGGATCGCGAGCGAGGGGACGACGCGGAAGCCGCCGGCGAGCGCGAGCAGGAGGCCGCGCGGGAGCGGACGGTCGGCCGTCATCCCCGCCAGCGGGATCCCGATCGCGACCGCGAGCGCGAGCGCCGAGCCCGCCAGCGCGACGTGGGTGCCCAGGTGGGCGATGAAGTCCGCGCTCAGGCGCCGAACCTCCGGTAAACCATGCTCTCCGGTTCGCAGGTCGGCTCCGAGCTCCGCCCGACCGCCCTGGCGCCCGCGCCGGTCCCCCTCGACGACCCTTCGCTCTACATCAACCGCGAGACGTCGTGGCTCGAGTTCAACGACCGCGTCCTGGAGGAGGCGCTCGACGAGCGCAACCCGCTGCTCGAGCGGCTCAAGTTCGTCGCGATCTACGGGACCAACCTCGACGAGTTCTTCATGATCCGCATCGCCGGGCTGATGCAGCAGCTCGCCGCCGAGGTCCACAAGCGCTCCGACGACGGCCGCACCCCGGAAGAGCAGCTCGAGCTCGTCAGCCAGCGGCTGCGGCGCTCGCTCGCGCGGATGACGGAGTGCCTGCAGCACCACCTCTTCCCGGCGCTCGAGCGGCACGGGATCCGGATCCTGCGCTACGACGAGTTCGACGTCGACACGACGCGCGCGATGCGCCGGTACTTCGAGGAGCGCGTCTTCCCGGTGCTGACGCCGCTCGCGATCGACAAGGGCCATCCGTTCCCGTACATCTCGAACCTCTCGATCTCGCTCGCGGTCGAGCTCGAGGAGACCACGCCGGACGGCCCGATCTCGTACGTCGCGCGCGTCAAGGTGCCGCCGTCGCTGCCGCGCTTCGTCCCGGTCGAGGCGGCGCCGCGCGGGCAGCACTGGTTCGTGCTGCTCGAGGACGTGATCGCGCACAACCTCGAAGCGCTCTTCCCCGGGCTGCGCGTGAACGCGTCGTCGCTCTTCCGGGTCACGCGCGACGCGGACCTCGACCTGCAGGAGGACGAGGCCGACGATCTGCTGCGCGCGATCGAGTCGGAGCTGCGCCGCCGCCGCTTCGGCGAGCCGGTCCGGCTCGAGATCGAGCCGGAGATGCCGGAGCACCTGCGCGCGATGGTGCTCGAGGCGCTCGAGCTCGATGTGAGCGACTGCTACGAGGTCGACGGGATGCTCGGCACCGCCGACCTGATGACGCTGGTGAACATCGACGATCCCGAGCTGCACGATCCGCCGTTCACACCGGCGATCCCGAAGCGGCTGCACGGCCAGACCGACATGTTCGCGGTGATCCGCGAAGGCGATCTGCTGCTGCACCACCCGTACGAGTCGTTCGATCCGGTGGTGAGCTTCGTCGAGGCGGCGGCGGACGATCCGGCGGTGCTGGCGATCAAGATCACGCTGTATCGGACGGGGAAGGACTCGCCCATCATCCGCGCGCTGCAGCGGGCCGCGGAGAACGGCAAGCAGGTGACGGCGCTGGTCGAGCTTAAAGCGCGCATGGACGAGGAGGCGAACATCCTCTGGGCGCGCGCGCTCGAGCAGGCGGGCGTGCACGTCGTTTACGG
>DATHLL010000204.1:0-5817 GCA_035488195.1 Candidatus Elarobacter sp.
GGCCGTCGTATCCGCCGGCGGCGATCGACGCGCTGCTCGACGGGCTCGGCGATCCGGCCGACGTCGTCGTCGCCGATCTCGGCGCGGGGACGGGGATCTCCTCGCGCCTGCTCGCCGAGCGCGGCGCGCAGGTGCTCGCGATCGAGCCGAACCAGGCGATGCGCGAAGCGGCCGAGCCGCACCCGCGCGTCGAGTGGATCGCGGCGAACGCGGAGCACACCGGGCTCGGCGAGGCGAGCGTCGATCTCGTCACGGCGTTCCAGGCGTTCCACTGGTTCGACGCGCGCGCGGCGCTCGACGAGATCGTGCGCATCCTGCGGCCCGGCGGTCGCGCCGCGGTGAACGGGTCGCGCTCGTCGCGCTCGTTGTAGATCACCGCCGCGCGACCGCCGGGCCGCAGGATGCGCACCGTCTCGTCGAGCGCGGCGCGCTGGTCGAACCAGTGGAACGCCTGGAACGCCGTCACCAGATCGGCGCTCGCCTCGCCGAGCCCCGTGTGCTCGGCGCTCGCCGCGATCCACTCGACGCGCGGATGCGGCTCGGCCGCCTCGCGCATCGCCTGGTTCGGCTCGATCGCGAGCACCTGCGCGCCGCGCTCGGCGAGCAGCCGCGACGAGATCCCCGTCCCCGCGCCGAGATCGGCGACGACGACGTCGGCGGGATCGCCGAGCCCGTCGAGCAGCGCGTCGATCGCCGCCGGCGGATACGACGGCCGCCCCGAGACGTAGTCCCCGGCGCGGTCGGTGAAGCGGCCGGCGAAGCTCACGCGCGATCGGCGCCGGCGCGCTTCGAACCGCTCGCGAGCGCGGTCGCGAGCTCGTCGTAGAGATACGTCATCGTCTCGATCCCGCCGAAGAACTGGCGCAGGTCGAACTTCTCGTTCGGCGCGTGGATCGCGTCGTCGGGGAGCCCGACGCCGATCAGCACCTGCGGTAGGTGCAGGATGCGGTCGAACGACGAGACCGGTCCGATCGTCCCGCCGGTTCCGATGAACACCGGCGCCTTCCCGAACCCGAGCTCCATCGCGCGCGCCGCCGCCGCGACGGCCGGATGGTCGCGCGACGTCTCCACCGCGCGCACGTCGCCGTGCGCCTCGACCTCGACGCGGACGCCCTTCGGCGCCGCGCGCTGCACGAAGCTCGACACCGCGTGCTTCACCTGCTCGGGATCCTGGTGCGGCACCAGCCGCGCCGAGACTTTCGCCTTCGCGAACGACGGGATGATCGTCTTCGAGCCGGCGCCTTGGTAGCCGCCCCACATCCCGTTGACCTCGAGCGTCGGGCGGAACCACATCCGCTCGAGCGGGAGCCGCGAGACCTCGCCCGCGAGCTCGGTCACGCCCAGCTCGTGCGCGGCTTTCGCCGGATCGAGCGGGAGCGCGGCGATGTCGGCGCGCTCCTGTGGCGAGAGCTCGCGGACGCCCTCGTAGAAGCCGGGGACGACGATCCGGCCGTGCGCGTCCTTGAACGCGGTGAGGATCTGCGCCAGCGCCTCCAGCGGGTTCTTCACCACGCCGCCGTAGTAGCCGGAGTGCAGGTCGCTCGACGGACCGTGCACCGTGATCTCCCAGTGCACGAGCCCGCGCAGCGAGGTCGTCAGCGACGGGACGTCCTCGGCGAAGACCGCGGTGTCGGAGACGACGACCGCGTCGCACGCCAGCCGCTCTTTCTCGCGCGCGAGGAACGCCTCGAAGTGCGGCGAGCCGATCTCTTCCTCGCCCTCGATCACGACCTTGACGTTCAGCGGCAGCTTGCCGTTGACGCGCAAGTGCGCTTCGAGCGCGGCCACGTGCATCAGGCACTGGCCCTTGTCGTCGACCGCGCCGCGGCCGTAGAGCTTGTCGTCGCGGACCGCGGCCTCGAAGGGCGGCGAGGTCCACAGCTCGAGCGGGTCGGCCGGCTGCACGTCGTGATGCCCGTAGATCAGGATCGTCGGCGCGCCGGGGGCGCCGAGCCACGCGCCGTACGCGACCGGGTGGCCGCCGTCGGCCGTCTCGAGCACCGCCGCCTCGGTGAGCCCGGCGGCGCGCATCCGTGCGACCGCGTGCTCGGCGGAGCGGCGCACGTCGCCCGCGTGATCGGGCTGCGCGGAGATCGACGGAACCGCGATCCAGGCTTTGAGCTCGTCGAGATAGCGGTCGCGGTTCGCGCGTACGTGACCGATGAGGGCATCGGCGTGGGGAGCGAGCATCGCCGCCCCTTTCGCCGCGCCCCTCATGCTATCCGGGAGGGAGCACGATCGTCAGCCGCGCCCCCACGTCGTGCCGTGCGCCGGCGCGACGTACGCCGCCGAACCGGCCTCGGGCGCCGCCGCGCGCGGCTGCTGCGGCTGTTCCGCGAGCTCCGACTCGCGCGGCTCGTCGATGTCGATGCGCAGCCGCAGCCGCCAGACGCCGAGCGTGATCCCGAAGTGGGCCGCCATGATCGTCATCGCTCACGCCTCCCGCGTCGACCAGAGCCGCACGGCGACGGTCACGGCGACCGCCGCGATGATCCATTCCAGCGCGGTCCGCCAGCTCGGCGAGAGGGCGATCGCGTGCGCGCTCGAGCGAACGTGGCCGTCGACGACGACGCCGTTGATGTACGCGATCGGATTCAGGTAGTTGAGCGCCGTCAGCACCGCGTGGATCGGCGCAGGAAGCGGCGCGGCCCACACGCTGCCGATCACGAGGAACGCGAACCAGCTCAGCGCCGCGACGCGCACGCCGTGCGCGCTGAGCCGCGACGAGGCCGCGCTGGTGAGCGCGTACCACATCACCGCGCTGCCCAGCCCGAGGAGGAACGCGCCCCACGCGCCGGGGCCGACCTGCACGGAGCCGAGCAGCCCGAAGATCGCGAGGCAGACGAGCACCGCCGCGACGATGACGAGGTAACCGGCGAGGATCGTCGCGAGATCGATCGCGACGAAGGTCCACGCGATCCGGTCGCGCGGCACCGGGCGCGTCCAGGTGATCGGCAGCGTCGCCGACTCCGAGACGAGGCTGGTCGAGACGATCGTCGCGACGACGTACGCGCCGACCGTGCACGCGATCAGCAGCTCGGAGAGCGGGATCGTCCCGGCGTCCTCGATGTTGCCGTGGCCGCCCAGCACGCTGATCGCGATGAGCGCGACGAGGCCGAAGACGGAGATCGTGTACCAGAACAGGACGCGCCGCGCGCGCAGCAGCTCCACGTAGTACATCAGCGGTTCCCTCCGTCGTCGACGGCGTCGAGGAAGATGTCTTCGAGCGAGCGGTCCAGCACCCGCACGCCGACGGCGCCGAGCGCGCCGCAGCGCGCGGCGACCGCCTCCGCGCGGCCGTTCGCGTGGATGCGCACGTTCGTGCCGATCTGCTCGAGCTTCATCGCCGCGAGCTCGCCGAGATCGGGGACCGTGCCGGCGAACGTCGCTTCGACGACGCGCGAGGACTCGCGCAGCGCGTCGAGCTCGCCCGAGACGACGACCTTGCCGTCGCGCATGATCGCGACGCGGTCGGCGGCGCGGTCGATCTGGCCGATCTGGTGCGAGGAGAGCAGGATCGCGGCGCCGTTCGCCGCGGCGTCGATCAAGAGATCGAGGACGACGCGCTGCAGCACCGGGTCGAGCCCGCTCGCGGGCTCGTCGAGCAGCAAGATCGAAGGCCGCGCCGCGAGCGCGAAGATGAGCGCGAGCGCGGTCTGCTGGCCCTTCGAGAGCCTTCCCGCCTTTTTGCGGCCGTCGAGCCGGAAGGTCGCGAGCAGCTCCTCGGCGCGCGAGCGGTCGTACGCCGGCTGCGTGCGCCGCGCGAGCTCGAGATGCTCCGCGACGGTGAGCCAGTGATAGAGCGCCGGACGTTCGGGGACGTAGCCGAGCTTGGCGAACGTCTGCGGCGCGAGCGGGGCGCCGTCGAACCGGATCGAGCCGCGATCGGGCCGCACGAAGCCGAGCAGACACTTGAACGTCGTCGTCTTTCCGGCGCCGTTCCGGCCGAGCAGCCCGCAGACGGAGCCCGACGGGACCTCGAGCGAGAGCTCGTCGACCGCGAGGACGTCGCGGTACCGTTTGGTCAGACCGCTGATCGCGATCACTGCTGTTCCTCCGGATACGTGCGGGAGATCGCCGCGTCCGCGATCCCGCGGACCTCCTCGTGCGTGACGCCGAGCGAGCGCGCCTCGCGGATCGCGCTCTCGATCTGGCGGCCGGCGACGTCGAGCGCCATCCGCCGCGCGTCGCCGAGCGCACCGTTCTGGCTCACGAAGGAACCGCGGCCGGGGGCCGTCGCGATCACCCCTTCCCGCTCCAGGTCGCGGTAGACCCGCGCCACGGTGTTCGGGTTGAGCTTGAGATCGAGCGCGAGCCCTTTCACGGTCGGGAGCCGCTCGCCGGGCGTGAGCGCCCCGATCGCGATGGCTCGTTTGATCTGCTCGGTGAGCTGCTGGTAGAGCGGAGCCCCACCGTGCGGATCGACCGAGAAAAAGGCGGGCGGCACAAGCGCGTTAGAGCGTGACGCCCCAGCCGCGGAACAGGCTGGAGTCCTGCGGGCGGCGGATCAGGGTCGGGCCGGGCTGCATCGGCTGCGGGCGGCGGATCGGGCGGAAGGTCTCGTTGGTCATGGCGAGGTGGCCTCTCGGGCGGCGGCTTCCGTACTACTTGTACGAGTTGCCTTAGTACAATGCAGTTATACTACCGCCGCTAGTACGAGTCAAGACCCCGCGCGAAAATCTTTTGGCGATCCGGCTCAGCCTGCGAACGCCTCCCGCAGCTCCACGTGCTCCGGCGGGCCGCCGACCTTGCCGCGCTCGACGTCGAAGGCGTGCGGCTTGCCGTCGTAGGCGCGGAGCTGCGTCTGGTAGGTGCCGTACTCCCACCAGAACGTTCCGTCGAGCTTGTCGACGACGTCGCCGGTGCGCAGCCCGGCGGCGTAGGCCGGGCCGCCGGGGCGCACCAGCGCGCGCATGTAGCCGTCGGCGGGCTTGAAGAGGACGTAGAAGTACGTCGGCTTCGGGTCCGACGGGTCGAACGCGAGGCCGCGCTCGAAGACCTCGGCGGCGAGCGCCGGATGCTCGCGCGCCCAGACGCGGACGCGGAACAGCGCGTCGAGCGCGGCGGTGCGCACCTCGCCTTGCGCGTGCCACTGGTCGACGCTCCAGCCGGCGCAGTCGAGCAGTTCGAGGCCGACGTCGCGCGCGCCGCCGGCGCCGAGCGGCGTGACGGTCAGCCGCATCACCGCGGCGTACGGCTTCGCGCGGCAGTCGCTCGCGGCCGGATCGCCGCTCGCCGCCACGACGCGATAGCCTTCCCACCCGCGCGCGATCGTCTCGGCGACCTCATGCGCGGCACGCGCGCCGTCGGGCGTCCCGTCGCTCAGCACCGCGACCGCTCGTGACGACGACGCCGGCGCATAGAGACCATCCGGCGCGACCGTCGCCGCGGCGGCCGCGCGCGGCGGAAACAGCGGCGTGCCGAAGAGACTTGCGCCGAACGCGACGGCGGCGATCACGGCGATCGTCGCGACGGCGACCTGCCACGGCAGCAGCAGGCGCGTGATCCGCTCGACGCCGGTGCCGGTGAAGTTCGCGACCCAGACGTTCTGCGTGTTCGTCGGATCGCAGACGTTCTGCACCTGGACGACCGCCATCACCGCCGCGACCAGCGCGACGGCGGGGAGGACGTGCAGCGTCGCGAGCACGGTGTAGACGCCGATTCCGACGCCGTACGGGTTCAGCGGGCCGCGGTAGAGCGCGAGCGGCGAGAGCAGGCCGAACAGCAGCACGTACGCGAGCGGCGAGCGCGGCGCGGCCGCGGCGACGAGCGGCGTCACCGCGGCTTGCACCTCCTTCGTCTGCGCCGCGACCAGCA
>DATHLL010000205.1:0-3751 GCA_035488195.1 Candidatus Elarobacter sp.
GTGATCCCGCCGAAGATGTTGATGAACATCGCGCGCACCTTCGGATCGCTCGTGACGAGGTCGTACGACTTCTTCACCAGCTCGGCTTGCGCGCCGCCGCCGATGTCGAGGAAGTTCGCCGCCTCGCCGCCCGCGTTGCGGATCGCGTCCATCGTCCCCATCCCGAGCCCGGCGCCGTTGGCGATCACGCCGATCGTCCCGCCGAGCTTCGCGTAGTTCGACATCCCCAGGCCGATCGCGACCGCCGCCGCCTGGTCTTCGTCGGCGGGGGACTGCTTGTTCCACTGCGCGATGTCCGGATGCTTGTAGAGCCCGTTGTCGTCGAGCTCGACCTTCGCGTCGCTCGCGATGACGCGGCCGTCCTGCGTGAGCACGAGCGGGTTGATCTCGACCAGGTTCGCGCCGTAGTCCATGAACAGCGCGTAGAGCGCGCCGAGGATCTGCGGAAACGCCTTGCGGTACCCGGCGGGGAGCTCGGCGGCGAAGGCGAGCCGGCGGCCGATGAACGGCGAGTAGCCGATCGCGGGATCGATCCAGTACTTCTTGATGTCGTCGGGGTTCTTCTCGGCGACCTCTTCGACGTCCATCCCGCCGAAGCGCGTCACCATCACGATCGGCTTCTTCTGCGCGCGGTCGATCGCGATCGAGACGTAGGCCTCGCTCGCGATCTGCACCTTCTCCTCGACGAGCAGCGACTTCACTTCCTCGCCGTCGGGGTTCTGCACGGAGCGGAGCACCTTGCCGATCAGCTCGCGCGCGAGCGCCTCGCCCTGCGCCGCGTCGTCGGCGAACTTGATCCCGCCGGCCTTGCCGCGCCCGCCCATCATCACTTGGCTCTTGAGCACCCACGAGCCCGGATGGGCGGCGATGTAGGATCGCACGTCTTCGGCAGTCGTGGCGTAGACGCCGTCGGGGGTCGGTATCCCGACGCGCCGAAACAGGTCCTTGCCCTGGTACTCCATGAGCTTCATCGCGGGCCGACCGTTCCGCGCCGCGCGGACGCGCCCCTGGACGAGAAACGTCGCAGCGGAGGCGAGACGCCGGTCGCTGGGCGAAGTCCGGCCGGGGGAGGTGCGCTAATGATTCGAACGCTGGTGCTCGCGACCGCTTGCTCGGTGCTCCTCGCGGGGATACCGCTCGCGGGGACGGCGCAGGGAACGGCGCCGGCGGCGAAGCCGCTGCGCACGCTTGTCTACACGGTGCAGTTCAGCGCCAGCACGACGAACGAGGAGAAGAGCTCCGGCTTCAACGCCAACAACGGCTCCAGCCCGTACAGCAGCGGAACGACGCGGCGGACCTCGAGCGTCGACGACAGCGGCACGCTGACCGCGAACGTCGTCGCGGCGACGCCGGACGGCGGCTTGGCGATCGACGCGTCGTTCGCCGGGAGGTCGACGACGCAGCCCGCGGTGCGCGTCGTCGTCTATCCCGACGGCCGGCTCTCGGTGCCGCCCGGCGCGCCGGTGAGTCCCGAGGTCACCCGGCTCTTGCCGCTGCTGGCGCGCGGGCTGGTCGCGGAGCGGACGGTCGCGCCCGGCTCGAGCTGGGCGATCCCGGCGACGCCGCCCGCGAAGGGCGCCTACACCTTCCACGTCACCGCGGTCGACGGCGACGCCGCGACGTTCGCGATCGACGTCGACATGTCGGCGCCCGGCCCGCAGGGATACGACGAACACGGCAAGGCGATCGCGAAGTACGACACCGCGAAGCTGTGCCCGCTGACGTACGACTACACCGGAACCTCGCGCCACCAGCCGTCGATGGACCAGTACGTGACGACGACGGCGCACCTCTCCGCAACACTCGTCAGCGACTCGTTCGCGAAGAAGTAGAGGGCGCGATCACCGAAACGCCGCGCGCGGTCGTCCTCTTCGACGGTGTCTGCAACTTCTGCAACGCCGCCGTCCGCTTCATCGCCTCGAACGATCCGCGCGGGCGCTTCGCGTTTCTCCCGCTGCAGTCGCCGCGCGCCAGCGCGCTGCTCGGCGACGACGGCTACGCCGGCGCGCTTCGCGAGGGCGCCGCGCCGGAGACCGTCGTGCTGCTCGACGGCGGCCGCCGCTACGAGCGCAGCGACGCGGCGCTGCACATCGCGCTCGATCTCCGCTGGCCCTGGCCGCTCGCGTTCGCCGCGATCCTGATCCCGCGCGCGTGGCGCGACGCCGCGTACGGCGTCATCGCGCGCAACCGCTACCTGCTCTTCGGCAAGAAGGACGTCTGCCCGCTGCCGCCGCCGTCGCTGCGCGAGCGGTTCCTCGACCCCGACTGGGGCGAGCCCCAGGCCGATGCGCCTTCGCCTTAGTCGAGCCGGCCGAGGAGTCCGCGCGCGATGACGACCTGCTGAATCTCCGAGGTCCCTTCGTAGATCTCGGTGATCTTCGCGTCGCGGTAGTACCGCTCGACGGGAAACTCGGTGGTGTAGCCGTAGCCGCCGTGGATCTGCACCGCTTCGGCGGCGTGCTCGCGCGCCTTGGTCGACGCGAACAGCTTCGCCTTCGAGGCTTCGACGACGAACGGCCGCCCCGCGTCGGCGAGCGCCGCCGCGCGATAGACCAGCAACCGCGCCGCGTCGAGATCGGTCGCCATCCGCGCGATCTTGAACGAGACGCCCTCGAACGCGCCGATCGGCTTCCCGAACGCGACGCGGTCCTTGGCGAACCGCACCGAGGCGTCCAGACACGCGGCGAGGATCCCGACCGCCTGCGCGGCGATCCCGATCCGCCCGGAGGTCAGCGTCATCAGCGCCTGGGTCAGCCCGGCGCCTTCGGCGCCGAGCATCGCCGACGCCGAAACGCGAACGTCGTCGAAGGCGAGATCGACGGTGTTCGAGGTGTGGATTCCGAGCTTCTCGGTGGTCTTCTCGACGACGATCCCCGGCAGATCGGCCGGGACGAGGAACGCGCTGATCCCCTTCGCGCCGGGACCGCCGGTGCGGAACATCGCCATGACGACGCCGGAGTACGCGCCGTTCGTGCACCACTGCTTGCGCCCGCTGAGCACCCACGCGTCGCCGTCGCGCCGCGCGCTCGCGCGAATCGCCGCCGCGTCCGACCCGGCGTCCGGCTCGGTGAGCCCGAACCCCGCGATGACGTCGCCGGTCGCGAGCGCCTCGAGCCAGCGATCGCGCTGCTCTTCCGAGCCCAACTGCGCGATCGCGTTGCAGACCATCGAGTGCACGGAGACGGTGACCGCGGTCCCGGCGTCGACCCGCGCGAGCTCTTCGATCGCGAGCGCGTACGAGACGTAGTCGGCGCCGACGCCGCCGTAGCGCTCGGGGACGAGCATCCCCATCAGCCCGGCTTCGGTGAGCTTCGCGTAGAGCGCGCGCGGAAAGACGTGCTCGCGGTCCCACGCCGCGACGTGCGGCGCGATCTCGCGCTCGGCGACCTCGCGCGCGACGTCGCCGATCGCGCGCTGATCGTCGCTCGGCTCGAACGCCACCGGCCGCGAGGTCTCGATCACGTCGCGCTCACCGCACGGCAGCCGGCTTCGCGGCCCCGTTCGATCCCTGCGCGCTCGCCGAAGAACCCGCCGAGTAGTCGTAGAACCCGCGCCCCGACTTCTTCCCGAGCCACCCCGCGGCGACGTACTGCTTGAGCAGCGGGCACGGCCGATACTTCGAGTCGCCGAACCCGTCGTGCAGCACGTTCATGATCGCCAGACACGTGTCGAGCCCGATGAAGTCGGCGAGCGTGAGCGGCCCCATCGGATGGTTCATCCCGAGCTTCATGACGGTGTCGATCGCTTCGAC
>DATHLL010000206.1:0-4917 GCA_035488195.1 Candidatus Elarobacter sp.
GCTCCGCGCTGGGGGCGGCGGGGGTCGCGGAGACGCGGCTGCTCGACGGCGAGGACGCCGCGCGCGCGTACCAGAGCCTGCTCGACGCGTACGTCGCGCTCGACGGGGAGACGTCGGTCACGTTCCTCGCGCGCGGGTTGCCGTCCGAGGCCGCCGCGCGCGCGGCGCACGTTCGCGCCGCGATCCCGCGTGCCGAGACGATCGCCGACCTGCGCACCGGCGACGTCGTCGTGCGCGTGCGCGAGGCGCACGAGCGCGTGCGCGATCTGCTCCCGCGCGCGGTCGTCCTGTCGGCCGGCGACGCGGTCGAGGTCGACGCGTGGGGGCCGCCGCCGGCCGCGATCGCGACGATGCGCGCGCTCAAGGCGGAGTTCGACCCGCGCGGCGTCCTCGCGCCCGGACGGTTCACCGGTGGGATATAAGTTGCCGCGCGTGCCGAGCGTGCTGCGGCGCGACCTGCGCCGGACGCTGCGCGTCGTGTTCTCGCGGCCGAGCCGGATCCGGCGGCTGATCGCGCTCGGCCCGCGCGGCTGGCTCGCGACGGCGCGGTTCCTCACGCGCATCGTTCCGCGCGCGGGCCGCGAGCTCGCGGCGATTCGGCTGCGCGCGCAACGCATCCCCGATCCGGCGCTGCGCGAACAGGCGCTCGCGTCGATCGACGGCAAGGCGTACCACGTGCAGGGCGGCTGCATCCTCGCGACGTTCATGCGCGGCGAGGCCGCGCACCGCTACGTCGCGACGGTCGCCGCGATCGAGACGATCTACGACTATCTCGACAACCTCTGCGACCGGCTCCCCGGCGTCTCGCAGCAGGGCTACGCGACCCTGCACGAGTCGCTGATCGACGCGCTCGACGACCGGCGCACGCCGATCGACTACTACCGCGACGGCCCGCCCGGCGACGACGGCGGCTACCTGCGCTCGCTGGTCGACGCGGCGCGCGCGGGCTTGCGCGCGCTCCCGAACTATCACGCCGTCCGCGACCGGCTGGTCGAGGTCGCGCGCTACTACGCCGACCTGCAAGTCCTCAAGCACGGTCCGGCCGGCGTGCGCGAGCGCGCCTGCGACGCGTGGTACGCGCGCAACCGCGAGCAGTTCCCCGGCCTCGCGTGGTGGGAGTTCGCCGCCGCCTGCGGTTCGTCGCTCCCGGTCTTCGCGCTGATCGCGCTCGCCTCGCGCGAGACGCTCGGCGCCGCCGAGATCGACGCGACGGTGCGCGCGTACTTCCCGGGCGTCTCGGCGATCCACATCCTGCTCGACTACTTCATCGACCAGGCCGAAGACCGCGAGCACGGCGAGCTGAACTTCGTCGCGTGCTACGCCTCGCCGGCCGAAGCGGTCGCGCGGCTCCGGCAACTTGTCACCGCGACGCTCGCGCGCGTGCGCGGCCTCGCCGACACCGCGCGCCACCGCTTCCTGGTCGAAGCGATGTGCGTGTTCTACCTGACGCATCCGAAGATCTTCGAGCAGCGGCTCGACCGCGAGAGCGACGCGCTGCTCAGCGCGCTCGGCTGACGGCGAGCACGACTCCCGTGCGCTGCGTCGCGATGTCCGACACGCACAACCGCGCCGAGGCCGTCGCGATCCCGGACGGCGACGTGCTGCTGCACGCGGGCGACCTCACCATGAAAGGCGGCTGGGCCGAGCTGAACCGCGCGGCGCGCTGGCTCAAGTCGCTGCGAGAGCGCTATCGCGCGGTGATCGCGATCCCCGGCAACCACGACTTCGGCGCCGAGCGTGAGCCCGACGAGACGCGCGCGCTGTTCGAGGACCGCGGGATCGTGTGGCTGGTCGACGAGCCCGCGATA
The DNA here is from genome assembly GCA_035488195.1 of Candidatus Elarobacter sp. Classification (GTDB taxonomy): domain Bacteria; phylum Vulcanimicrobiota; class Vulcanimicrobiia; order Vulcanimicrobiales; family Vulcanimicrobiaceae; genus Vulcanimicrobium. Next base: position 1,809 of record DATHLL010000206.1, read on the forward strand.
ATCGACGGCGTGACGTTCTACGGCTCGCCCTGGCAGCCGTGGTTCTTGGACTGGGCGTTCAACTTTCCGCGCTACGACGGCGGCGCGCAGGCGCGCGAGACGTGGTCGCGGATCCCCCACGACACGCAGGTGCTGATCACGCACGGCCCTCCGCGCGGGATCCTCGACCGCACCGATCCGCTCGGCGAGCACGCCGGCTGCCCGCATCTACTCGAGGCGATCCGCGAGCGCCCGGCGATCCGCGCGCACGTCTTCGGCCACATCCACGAAGGCTACGGCGAGACGCGCGAAAACGAGACGCTGTTCGTCAACGCCTCGACCTGCGATCTGCGCTACGAGGCGGTCAACCCGCCGGTCGCGTTCGAGATCTGAAGTTTTTAGCCGCGCTCTTCGGCGCGTTTCTTCTGCCAGCCGTAGAAGTCGATGGCGGCGAAGGCGATGAACAGCGCGTTCGCGATCAGCGTCGCGACGCCGAGATCGGCGCGGTACCACTGGTCGACGGCGAGCGCGTAGCCGAGCGCCAAGCCGAGCAGGACCGCCAGCAGCACGCGCGTCGAGAGCGCGAGCAGCGGACGCTTCTGCGCGAGCAAGAACGCCGCGGCGAACGCGAAGAGGAACACGTACATATTGACCGCGTTGGCGCTCATCGTACCTTCGTGTTCGGCGTCACGCCAGGCGATCCTTAGAGCGCGCGTTTCGGGAGTGCAAAGAGTCCGCGCGAGCGGCCGAGCCGGCGCTCACCAGGACGCGCCGGGTCCGGCGTTCAACGGCCGGACCGTGCAAGCGCTGCGCCCGCTCGGAGCCGCCCTCGCCGCGTCGCTCCTGCTCGCGGTCGCTCCGCCCGCGCCGCCGCTCGGCTTCGGTCCGGCGAGCGGGGCGCGCGAGGCCGCCGACGAGGCGCGGTTCCTCGACCTGCCGAGCGCGCAGGGCGCGCTCGACCACGCCGCGGTGATCGCCGCGCACCCGCACTACGCCGGGACGCCGGCCGATCTCGCGCTCGCCGAGTACGCCGCCGACCGGCTGCGCGAGTACGGCTTCGAGGCGCAGGTCGAGCCGTTCGTCACCACGGTCGACACGCCGCGCAAGCTCGCGCTCGAGCTGTACGCCGACGGGCGCATCTACGTCCCGCGCAACGGCGCGCACCGCGCGCGCGGGACGCCGCCGGTCGGCTTCGACCTGCGCGAGCGCGGCGACCCGAGCGATCCGGCGACGCTCGACCCCGCCATCGGGCTGCCGTTCAACGCCGGCTCCGGCGACGGCGACGTGACCGCGCCCCTGGTCTACGCGAACCGCGGGCTGCCCGCCGACTTCGCGGCGCTGCGCCAGGCAGGCGTCGACGTCCGCGGTGCGGTCGTGCTGATCCGCTACGGCGCGGCGTTTCGCGGCCTGCTCGCGCGCAACGCGCAGGACGCCGGCGCCGCGGGCGTGGTGCTGTACGACGATCCGGCCGACGACGGCTTCGCGAAAGGCCCGGCTTATCCGAACGGACCGTGGCGGCCGGCGGCCTCGATCCAGCGCGGCTCGCTCGGCGAGGGGATCCGCATCCCGGTGCTGCCGGTCAGCGCCGAGAACGCACGGACTCTGCTGCGCTCGCTGCGCGGCGCGAACGCTCCCGCTCCGCCCGGATGGAACGGCGCGCTCGACGCGCCGTACCCGCTCGCGCGCGGGCCGGGGCTCGTCCATCTCGTCGTCACGATGAACCGCACGCGCACGACGCTGTGGAACACGATCGGGACGCTGCGCGGCGCACAGCCCGCGCAGAGCGTCGTGCTCGGCGCGCACCGCGACGCGTGGGTCGCCGGCGTCGGCGACAACGGTGCGGGGACGATCGTGCTGCTGGAAGCGGCGCGCGGGCTGGGCTATCTGGCGAAGAGCGGCTGGCGGCCGCGGCGCTCGATCGTCGTCGCCCTGTGGGACGGCGAGGAGATCGGGCTGCGCGGCTCGGCCGCGTTCGCGAGCGCGCACGGCGCCGAGCTGCACCGCGGCTGCGTCGCGTACCTGAACGCCGACGAGAACGTCACCGGGCCGTCGTTCAACGTCGCGGCCGTCGGCGCACTCGGCCCCGCGATCGTCGAAGCGACGCGCGCGATCGCCGATCCCGCGCGCCAGCGCTCCTCGGTCTACGACCGCTGGCACGCGCAGGCGGGCGGCGTCGAGACGCGCACGATCGGCGGCGGCAGCGATCACGAGTCGTTCCTGTTCTCGTTCGGGACGCCGGTCGCGGAGATGAGCTTCTCCGGGCCGTTCGGCCCGTATCATTCCAGCTACGACACGCTGCGCTACGCGAGCACGTGGAGCGATCCGGGCTTCGCGCTGCACCGCACCGCGGCGCAGCTCTACGGCGTCGTCGCGATGCGGCTCGCCGGCGCCGACGCGGTGCCGTACGCGTTCGCGCCGTACATCCCGGCGCTGCGCGTCGGCCTGCAGCGGCTGCAGGCGCGCGCGCAGCGCGACCGCCGCGCGCTCGATCTCACCGCGCTGAACGCGTCGGTCGAGGTGTACGCGACCGCGGCGCGCCGCGCCGACGATGCGATCGCGCACGGCGAAGGTCCCGGGACGGAGCGCGAGCTCGCCGCGGCGCAGTCGCTCGACACGCTGCTGTACGGCGTCGAAGGGTACGCGAGCGTCTCGTTCCCCGAGGTCGCGAAAGCGTATGCGAGCGGTTCGGCGCCGGCCCTGGCCGCCGCGCTCGCGAGCGCGCGCGCGGCGGTCGACGACGCGACCCGCGATCTGCTCTAGCGAGCGGGCGGTCCGCGCTTAGCGCGAGCGGGCGCGCGGAATCTTCGTCGCGAGGAGGTAGCACATGCGTTCAGTGTTGAGCGGCGTCGCGGTGTTCGCGCTCGCCGCGGCCTCGATGTCGGTCGCGGCCGGTCAGTCGTCGCACGCGATGTCGAGCTCGTCGATGCCCAAGTGCACCAGCGCCACCGGACCGGTCGTCTGGTACAACGCCTCGGCGAAGAAGTATTACACGAAAGGCGCCGCGCAGTACGGCAAGGGGACGGGAAGCTACGTCTGCCGCGCGACCGCGGTCGCGCGCGGCAAGCAGAGCCCGAGCCACTCGGCGAGCTCGTCGAAGCAGACCTGTCACATGGGCGGGATGTCGAGCGGC
>DATHLL010000207.1:0-3647 GCA_035488195.1 Candidatus Elarobacter sp.
GTTGTGTGGGACGACGCGCTGCACGCGTACGTCGTGAAGCGCATCCTGCGCGTCGACCCGTGGAACCGCGAGGCCGATTCGCCGCTCGCCGAGCCCGGCGTCGACGTGAAGGAAGGCGATCTGATCGTCGCAGTCGGCGGCCGAGCGGTGAGCGCGCACGACGGTCCGGGCGCGCTGCTCGTGAACCAAGCCGGGCGCGACGTGGTGCTCTCCGTGGTGCGCGGCATCGGCAGCACGCCGCGCCGCGTGCTGGTGCGCACGCTGAAGGACGAGCGGATGCTGCGCTACCGCGCGTGGGTCGAGGCGAACCGCGCGCTCGTGCGCGAGCGCACCGGCGGCCGCGTCGGCTACGTGCACATCCCCGACATGGGACCGTGGGGCTTCGCCGAGTTCCACCGCGGCTACCTTAGCGAGTTCGACCGCGACGGCTTGATCGTCGACGTGCGCTACAACCGCGGCGGCCACGTCTCCGCGCTGCTGCTCGAGAAGCTGGCGCGCAAGCGCGTCGGCTACGACGTCTCGCGCTGGACGCCGCCGTTCCCGTATCCCGAGGAGTCCGTGGGCGGTCCGATCGTCGCGGTGACGAACCAGTTCGCGGGGAGCGACGGCGACATCTTCAGCCACTGCTTCAAGCTCTACGGCCTCGGCCCGCTGGTCGGGATGCGCACCTGGGGCGGCGTCGTCGGCATCAACCCGCGCCACCGCCTCGTCGACGGCACGGAAACCACGCAGCCGGAGTTCTCGTTCTGGTTCACCGACGCCGGCTGGAACGTCGAGAACTACGGCACCGACCCGACCCACGAAGTCGACGTCGCCCCGCAAGACACGCTCCGTGGCGAAGACCCGCAGCTCGAGACGGCGCTCCGCCTGATGGAGGAAGCGCTCTCCAAGGTGCCACCGCGGCCGGACTTCCCGCCGAAGCCGAACCGCTCGCGGCCACGCTGAGCACCTTCAGCGCGGCTCGCGCAGAACGCCACGAATCCCGGCGAGCACGGCGACAACCAGCAGAACCGCGAGCCCGCCGGAAAGAGCGACGCGCGCGCCATGCGGGAACGGCGTCGCACAACCGACGGTCAACGAGGTCACATACCAGCCGCCGAGGACGAACCCCGATCCGACGAGCGGGAACAGAGCGCGCAGCATGTCGAGCCTCATCGATCCGAAACGGCTCGAAGGCGAGAACGGTCCGACCATCGCCCGCACGATCGGCGAGTTCGGCCGTCGCCACGCGGCGATCCCCGCGACGAACGCCGCAGCGCCGATTGCGGCGAACAACGGGCCGAACCACAGCCCCGTGGGGTCGTAAGCATCATGCACCGGCGCTCACAACCTCGGGTCGACCGGTTCGCTTTCGAGCGCGAGGACGCCGAAGACGCACTCGTGGACCGCGCGGAGCGGTGCGCGTTCGACGAACCGGTGCAGCGCTTCGAGGCCGAGCGAGTATTCTTGCAGCGCGAGGCGGCGTTTCGTGTTGAGTCCGCGGGTGCGGAGGCGTTCGAGCTGGTCGGGGAGCGTGTATTCGGGGCCGTAGACGATGCGTAGGTAGTCGCGGCCGCGGACCTTGAGCGCCGGCTGAACGACGATCCGTTTCGTGTTGCGGGTGGTGAACGTCCACGGTTTCACGACGACGCCCTCGCCGCCGCTGGCGGTGAGCTCTTCCCACCAGTGCGCGGCGCTCGCGCAGCGGCGGTCGTCGTAGAGCTGCACCTCGCGGTACGCGGTGGCGAGCAGCAGCTTCGGGTCGGCCGCGCAGAGCTTGGCGAGCGTGTGGAGGTGCCACATGTGGTCGCGATCGTCGTAGACTTTGCCTTCGGTCGCGAGCAGGTGGAACGGCGCGAGCACCAAGTCGTCGACGCCGTGCACCGGGCGGACGTAGCGGCGGTACGCCTCGACGTAGCGCAGCGCCGCGTCGCCGCGCGCTTCGACGCGCTCCAGCAGCGCGCTCGCGTCGACGCCGCGCGCGGTCGCCGCGCGCAACTCGGCGGCGGCGGCGTCCAGGCCCGCGACCGCGGCTTCGCCGACCGGCGCGAACTGCGCGTCGACCAGCGACCGCGCCTTCGCGGACCACGGCATCAGCTCGGCGTCGATGCACATCCAGTCGGTCTCCAAGCGGTCCCAGAACTTCGACGCTTCGCACGCAGTGGCGAGCCGGTCCAGCAGCGCTTCGTTCAGCGAGGCGTCGGCGAAGAACGGGCGGCCGGTGCGCGTGAGGACGACGCCGCGCTCGCCGGTCGCGACGCCGAAGCGGCGGCGCGCGGCATCCGCGTCGCGCGCGAGCACGACGACGGCGCGGCTGCCCATGTGCTTCTCCTCCAGCACGACGCGCTCGACGCCCTGATTGCGGTAGTACGCGAACGCTTCGTCCGGATGCTCGAGGAGATCGGGCCGGCGGCTCGTCTCCGACGGCGACATCGTCGGCGGCAGGTAGATCAGCCAGCGCGGATCGGCGCACCAGCGGCTCATCACCTCGAGCGCGGCGGCGGCGTTCTCCGCGGGGATCGTCACGTGCGGGATGTAGCGCGTCGCGACGTTGCGCTTTCCGGAGACGTCCTCGATGTCGAGCAGATCGTCCGCGGCCTGCTGCGCGCTCGCGCTCGACGCCGCTTCGCCGGGCGGCGGCGTCAGCGGGCGGACCGGCTCGACGTAGACGCGCTCGGCCGGAACCGAGACGATCTCCAGCTCCGGATACCGCAGCGCGGTGAGCGCGCCGCCGTAGACGCAGCCGGTATCGAGGCAGATCGTCTTGTTCACCCACTCCGCGCGCGGCACCGGCGTGTGGCCGTACGCGACGATCGCGTCGCCGCGGTACTCGGATGCCCAGTCGAACCGCACCGGCAGGCCGAACTCGTCGGTCTCGCCCGTCGTCTCGCCGTACAGCGCGAACTCGCGCACCGCCCCCGAGCCGCGGCCGTGCATTTCCTCGCGCAGCCCCGCGTGCGCGACGACCAGCTTCCCGCGGTCGAGCCAGTAATGGCTCACCAGATCCTCGAGGAAGCTTCGCAGCGACCACACGAACCGCTCGCGCTCCTCAGTCGGGATCGCATCGATCTGCGCGAGCGTCTCCGCCAAGCCGTGCGAGACGTTCACGTTGCGGCCGTTGAGCTTGCGCAGCAGCTTCATCTCGTGGTTGCCGGGGACGCAGAGCGCGTTTCCCGACCGCACCATCTCCATGACCAGGCGGAGCGTCTCGACGATCCCCGGGCCGCGGTCGACCAGATCGCCGAGGAAGATCGCGCGCCGGCCATCGGGATGGCGCCGCACGGTGCGACCGTCGCCGCCGAGCGGCGTCTCCCCGTAGCCGAGGCGGTCGAGCAGCGCGGTCAGCTCGGCGTAGCAGCCGTGGACGTCGCCGATGACGTCGAACGGCCCGCGCTCGCCGCGCTTGTCGTTGTAGAGCGGCTCGCGGACGATCGCGAAGTCCTCGATCTTCTGCAGGCCGTCCAGGACGTGGACGACGCGATAGCCTTCGCCGCGCAAGTTGCGCAGCGAGGAGCGCAGCATCCGGACGTGCTCGTGCACGACGCGCGGGCCGAACTGCCGGTTCGCCCGCGCGCGGTTGCGCTCGACCGCCGTCTCGGCCGGCACGTCAAGCACCAGCGCGACCGGGAGCGCGTGGTACTTGCGCGCGAGCGCGATCCCCTTCGCGC
>DATHLL010000208.1:0-3373 GCA_035488195.1 Candidatus Elarobacter sp.
TGGCGATGCGCAGCATCTCGTCGGCGGCCTGGACGCCTTTCGCGTTCGCCTCGTACGCCCGCTGCGCGCCGAGGATCTGCATCATCGCCTCGACGATCGAGACGTTCGAGCGCTCCAGCATCCCGAACGCGATCGCGGACGCGCCGTGCGCACCCGGCGCGAACATCCGCGCGCGCCCCGACGCCTCGGTCGCCGCGAACAGCGTCGCGCCGAGCGGCCGCAGCGCCTCCGGCGCGGTGAACGACGCGAGGCGAAGCTGCGCGATCGTGCGGTTCTTCCGCACCGGCGTGTCGACGACCACGCGGCCGTCGCGCTCGACGCGCGCGCTCAGCGCGTCGGCCGGGATGCGGACGCCGCTCAGCGCCCAGCCGGCGCTGTTGCGCAGCGTCCCGTCCGCGTCGCGCGCGAACTCGCCGTTGCGGGTGTACGCCCGCGCGCCGCCGCGCTCGACCGCGAAGAACCCCGGCCCGTCGATCGCGAGGTCGAACGCGCCGCCGCTGCGCACCAGCTTTCCCTGCGCGAAGACCGCGTGCTTGCCGACCGCGATCGTGCCGAGACCGAGCGATCCGGCGCGCACGTCGGCGAACGTCGCGGCGGCGCCCTTGAACCCGGCGACGTCGGCGTTGGCGAGGTTGTCGGCGACGATCTCGAGTTGCGTCTGCTGCGCCGCCATCCCGCTGGCGGCGGCGAACATCGCGCGGTTCATCGCAGCCGCACCACGTCGTTGGCGGCCTTCTCGCGCGCCGCGTCGATCGCGAGCAGCGTCTTCTGCGCCGTCTCGAACGCGCGCTGCGCGGTCAGGATCGCGAGCGTCTCGCCGATCGGGTTCACCGTGCTCGTCTCGAGCGCGCCCGCCATCACGCGCGTCCCGCGCGGCAGCGGTATCCGGTCGACGACGCGCCCGCCGTCGCGCACCGCGCCGTCCGGTTCGACCGTCGCGTCTTCCGAGACGCGCAGCGCGCCGTGCGCGCCGCGCAGCCGCCGGCCGCGGTCGTCGGTCAGGTAGCCGTCGCGGTCGCGGGTGAACGCGCCCTCGCGCGTGAGCGTGCCGCCCACGCGGAACGCGCCCTCACCGAGCAGCGCGAGATCGAAGCGGCGTCCGGTCGCGCGGACCGCGCCTTGCTCGTGCGCGGTCCGTTCGCCGACCGCGAGCCCGCGCGCGCCGAGCGTGGTCGCGGCGAGCGTCTTGCGAAACCCGCCGGTCGACGCGTTCGCGAGGTTGTGCGTGGCGATCTCGAGCTGCGTGCGCGCCGCACGCATCGCGCTCGCCATCCAGTCTTGTCCGTCCATGGACCGATGCTACGAGCGGGCGATTGCCGGATGATGACCGGGAAATCATCGAATCGTGACCGCCGCGCAAGGCCTCCGGCGCGCCCGGCACCAAGACGACCCGCGATGCGCTATGTCTTCGTCCTCGGCGCACCACGGACCGGCACCACGATGCTGGGCGCCCTCCTCGGCACCCATCGCGACGTCATGTGCCCCGGCGAGTATTTCGGCTTCTACGTCGCGCGCTCGATCGTGCCGAACGCCATTCGCCGCATTCCCTCGGCGCTTCGCGATGCATACATCGCCGATGTTCGCGAACACGCGGAGGCGTTTGCGGAGCGAGCAGCAAAGGCGGCGGGCGCGACGGCGTTCTGCGACGCGACCCCGTGGAACCTGTTGATCGCCGATGAACTGACGGCAGCCTTATCCGGCGCGCTCTTCGTCCTTTGCGTCCGCCGGCCTGAAGGTGTCGTTCAAAGTCTGGCGCGCTCGTTCGCTCATGGCTTCCGGTGGGCGGGAGCGAACGTTCAAAGCCGTGCGCGGTTATATGCTGATTTCTACACGCAGGTCACCCATCTGCCGGAGGAACGCACCGTCGCCTTCGACTACGACCGCTTCTGCGTGCAGCCGCACCAACAGATCGGTGCGTTCCTGCACCAGCTCTCGAATCGGCTCGACACCGAGCCGGCCGCGTTCGACGAGCGCGTGCTCGCGGAGGCGCATGCGCCCGCCGTGGGCAGCAATCCGCCGATCGCGGCCGCATCTTCTGACGGCCGGCTCGTCTACCGCCCGCGCCCGTCCTACGACGCTTCGGCGCTGACGGTGGAGGACCGAGCCGTCATCGCGCGCGTCGCGCTGCCCGGATTGACCGCGCTACGATCGCGCTTTCCCGATACGATCGCGGCGTCCACCCTCACGGACCACGGTGTCTCGTAGCCGTCAGCGCGGCCGAGCATCGGTGATGACCACGTCGCCGTCTCCGATGACGATCCGCCGGTGCAGACCAATGGAGGCGCGTGGGCCGATGAACTCGTCCGCGGTGGTCAGGTCATCCCCGAGCAGCGCACGATAATACGCCTCGGCGGCGGACAGCCGCTCGGACAGCGAAAGCGTGGGATCGAGCAGCGCGATCGCGCGCTCGTACAAAGCCGGCCATCGGAGCCGTATCTCGCGCAGCATCCCCTTCGGCGACGGAGGCCACCCGCCCAGAACCGAAAATGCCGCCTGCGGAGCCCATGCGGCGAGGTCGGTAAGGAGGTACCGCGCGACATGAGGATCGTCGTGGACGACCGATCGCGTCTTGTCGAGCAAGGTTCGGGCGCGAAGACGAACCATGAACAGATCGCCACCGGTCGGAGCCGGTGGACCGGCCGCGTGCACCGATCGGGCAAGGTCGACGTAGCGGCGAGCAACTGAGCCGGAATCGGCCAGGATGATGCCGTGTGCCAAGGCGTGGATGTATGCGACGTTGCCGCCACGTCTCAACTGCAGATCCAGCCGGGTCGTCGGCTCGATGAACAGATCGACGGCGACGCCTTCGCGGGTGATCCGGCGTCGCTGAAACCAGTCGGTCGTCGCGATCGCGAAAAGATCGACGTCCGAAGAAGCGCACGCCGAATCGGTCGCCCCCGAACCCGTGAGAACGACGCCGAGCAGGCGCGCTCCGAATTCCTCGCGGAGTTCGGAAAGGACGATACCCACGATGCGGCCGGTGTCGTCCCGAGTTCCCAGCAAGGTCGTCATTGCGGAAGCTCGTCGATCCGCGGCAAGTGTAACGAATTGCCGCCGACGAGACATCCGTTGTACGGAAGCACGTGGTACGTTCGCGGGTCGACTCGATAGAATTCTTCACCGGCACAACCGTCCAACCCGCCCGCGAGGCTCGGGTCGTCGTAGAACTTCACGTAGACATAAGCTCCGCGCGCCTCGACGTAGACCGTCGAACCCGCTTGATCGGGATGAGCGGCCTTTTGCCCCGGCCAGACGCTCGTGGCGCGGAAAGCGAGTGCGGCGGCGATCGCCGAGAATGTCGCTCCGGCAACGGATGATGCGCTCGAGAGCAACACCGTTCCCGGCGCATAGGAGAGACAGACGTTCTTTCCGG
>DATHLL010000209.1:0-5253 GCA_035488195.1 Candidatus Elarobacter sp.
TATCTGCTCGGCGAGGGCTACGCGAGCTCGTACCGCGAGCTGCTTGAGGACACCGAGTGGGAGCGCTACGGGCACGCGAGCGGGAACCCGAAGTGCGAGGACTGCATGGTGCACTCCGGGTTCGAGGCGACGGCCGCGGCCGACGCCATGCGCCCGGGGAACATCTTCCGCTCGATCAAGGGCGTGCTCGCGCGCTGACGTGACCGCCCTCGCGACGCTCGACGCGTTCGAGAGCTACCTGGAGCGTGCGGTCGATCGGCTCGACGACAGCTCGCCGACGAAAGAGCTCGTGCGCGAGCACTTCGCGTTCGGCGATCCGGCCGCGAAGCGCGGGAAGCGGCTGCGGCCGCGCATCCTGATCGCCGTTGCCGAAAGCGAAGGCGCGCGCGCGGAGGACGCGTTTCCGGCCGCGGCGGCGGTCGAGCTGCTGCACAACTTCTCGCTGGTCCACGACGACATCGAGGACCGCGACGAGCTGCGCCACGGCCGTCCGGCGCTGTGGGTGACGCGCGGGATCCCGGCGGCGCTGACGGCGGGCGACGCGATGTGCGCGCTCGCCTTCAGCGTGATCCTCGAGGGCGCCGGGGATGCGGACCGGGCGCTCGCGATGTCCGCGTCCTTGCACCGCGCGCTGTACGCGCTGTGCCGCGGTCAGGGGGCGGACATCGGGTTCGAGACCTCGCCCGAGGTGTCGTTCGAGGAGTACCTGGCGATGATCGAAGGCAAGACCGCGGCGCTCTTCGCCGCCTCGTGCGAGCTCGGCGCGCTCGCGGCCGGCGCAGCGCCGGCGCGCGCCGCGGCGTACGGGCTGATGGGCCGCGCGTACGGGCTGGCGTTCCAGGTGCGCGACGACGTCCTGGGAACGTGGGGTGCGCCCGCCGACACGGGCAAGCCCGCGGGCGCCGACATCCGCCGCCGCAAATGGTCGTTCCCGGTCGCCTGGGCGATGAGCGGCCCGCCCTCCGCCGACCGCGACACCGTCGCCCGTGCCTACGCCATGATCGGCGAGCTCGACGCCGCGACGGCGAACGCCGCGATCGCCTCCCTCGAACGCCTCGGCGCCCACCGCGCCGCCGACGAAGCCTGCGACGCCTACGTGGCCCAAGCCGCCGCCGTCGCGACCGAGCACGACCTCGACCGCCACGGCATCCTCGCCGAGATCTTCTCCTCCACCGCCCGCCGCACAACGTAACGTCACGGCAATACTGAAGCCACGATGCGGCAACGCGGCCATGTCATGCTGGCGGCGTGGACTCGAACTATGAAGTCGCGACCTCTGCGGAGCGTGAGCGCCGTTATCGCGAAGTCCGGCGAATCACGTCGGGCATCGTCCCGATACGGCCGGGCGCGATCGAGACGGCGTCGGTCCTTCTTGCGGAGACGAAGTCCAGCTTCGACCGCATCGTAGCCGGGTCGGCGAACATCGAGTCGAAGGCAACCGTTTTCTTGGGCATCGTCGCGGGCACGGCGAGCGCGCTGGGGCTGTTTGCGGCGCACGGAGATCGAGCGCAGCTCGCGAGGCCGGTTCTCCCGATCGCGATGGCGTTGGTCGTCATAGCGCTCGTTTCGCTGTTGTGCGTGCTGCGAGCAAAATGGTTTCCGAGCCCGAATCTCGGTCCGTATGTCTCTGCGGCGATGGTTCAAGAAGACAATCGCATCGGGGTGTCGTTCGTGCTGGCGGAATACTACGGAGAGATGCGAGCACGGCTCCATGCGGAGAACCGTCGGGACGCGCGCTTTCTTCTCACCGCCTATACCGCGACGGCGATCGCTGCGTTCGTGCTCCTGCTCGACGCTGCAGCGACGTCTCGCTGGGACGCCCCGGGCACTCAGTCGCGGCAGGCACGGCAATTGAGAACGGCAGCGCCTCACTCGCCCAAACGGACAAATTTCGTCTCGAACAGCGGAGTTCGGACGGATAGCCACGTCGCGGGAGGAAGCCCATGAACGAGATGACCCAGAGCGCATATGCAGATCACGACGGTGTTCATCATGGGGGAGCATCTGGCGAGTCGGTGCCCGGTCCCCGGCTGTCGCCTTCGGAAGAAGCGGCGATCGACGACGCTCGGCGACGCGGGCTGTTCGAGCCGCCGCCCATGGTGGCGACCGTCATGGAGCTGTTGAACTTCTGAGCACCGGGCGGTCGCCGAGGGCCCAGGCGATCGCGTCGTCGAGGGATTCTTCGCCCCAGAAGAGCTCGCCGTCGACGACGCAGTTCGGGGCGCCGAAGATGCCGAGCGCGGTCGCGCGCTCCGTGTTCTCGCGGAGAATCGGGCGGTGCTCCGGTGACTCGGCGCGGGCGAAGATCGCGTCGGCGTCCCGGCCGAGTTCGGTGAGGATCTCGGCGATCGCCTCGCGGCGGTCGATCGGGCGGTCCTCGCCGAAGTTCGCGACGTAGATGCGGCGGACGTAGTCGCCGCACCAGGGTTCGCCCGCGATCGCGCAGGCGACGCGCGCCGGCAGCGTCGTGCTTCGCGGGAACTCGGACGGGCGGCGCCACGGGAGCCCGAACTTCGCGGTGAGGCGCTCCATGTCGCGCCACATGTAGTCGCCGCGCCGCGGGTTCAGGTTGAAGTGCGACGTGTTCCAGCCTTGCAGCGCGAAGATCGGCCCGAGCAGGAACGGCTTCCACACCAGCCGGACGCCGGCGGTGCGGCACATCGCCTCGATGCGCATCGCGGCGATGTACGAGTACGTGCTCGCGAACTCGAACCAGAACTCCAGCACCGGGTCGTCCGTCATGGCGGGGAGCCGTTCGACCCGTGGGCGTAGTACCCCGCATGATCTTCCAGCCGGAGTACGAGACGCTCGAACGGCACGCGCTCGAAGCGCTGCAGCTCGAGCGCCTCCAGGCGCTGGTCGAGCGGCTCCGGGACGCCAACGCGATCTACCGCGAGCGCCTCGGCGGCGTGGCCGCGCCCCGCTCGCTCGACGATCTCGCCGGTCTGCCGTTCAGCACGAAGGCCGACATGCGCGACGCCTATCCGCTCGGGCTGCTCGCCGTCCCGCCGGACCGGCTCGCGCGCATCCACGCCTCGTCCGGGACGACCGGGAACCCGACGATCGGCGCGTACACCGCCGAGGATCTGCGCGTCTTCGCCGAGGTCGTCGCGCGCAGCCTCGCCGGCGGCGGGATCGCGCCGCACGACATGTTCCAGGTCGCGTGGGGGTACGGCTTGTTCACCGGCGGGCTCGGCGCGCACGGCGGCTGCGAGATGCTCGGCGCGTGCGCGATCCCGGCGTCGAGCGGAAACACCGCGCGGCAGCTCCAGCTCTTGTGCGATCTGCCCGTGATCGGGATCGGCTGCACGCCCTCGTACGCGCTCGTCCTCGCCGAACGGCTGCGCGCCGAGAACCGCACGCCGAAGGCGCTGAAATACGCGATCTGCGGCGCCGAGGCGTGGACGCGCGAGATGCGCGCCGAGCTCGAAGAACTCTTCGGCGTCGTCGCGACCAACATCTACGGGCTCACCGAGATCATCGGCCCCGGCGTCGCGCAAGAGTGCCTCGAGAAGCAAGGGCTCCACATCCAGGAAGACCACTTCCTCGCCGAGATCATCGATCCGGAGAGCGGGAAGCCGCTCGCCGACGGCGAGCGCGGCGAGCTCGTCCTCACGACGCTCACGCGCGAAGCGATGCCGGTGCTGCGCTACCGCACGCGCGACCTCACCTCGATGGTGCGCGAGCGGTGCGCGTGCGGCCGCACCACGGCGCGGATCGACTGGTTCACCGGCCGCGTCGACGACATGCTGGTGATCCGCGGCGTCAACGTCTTCCCGTCGGCCGTCGAGGAGGTGCTGCTGCGCTTCCCCGAGCTCTCGCCGAACTACCGCATCTTCGTCGACCGCCCGCCGAACGGGCTCGACGAGATGCTGGTCGAGGTCGAGCACTACCCCGGCGCTTCGGTCGACACCGAGACGCTCGCGAAATCGGTCACCGGCCGGCTCAACGAGACGCTGCTCGTCTCGCTGCGCACCCAGGTCGTCGCGCCGGGGACGATCGAGCGCATCGAGGCCGGCAAAGCGAAGCGCGTCTACGACCGGAGAACGCTATGAGCGACCTCATCGTCACGGAACGGCCGCACGAGCACGTCGCGCTCGTCCGGCTGAACCGGCCCAAGGTGCTGAACGCGCTCTCGAACGCGCTCGTCGAACGGCTCGCGCAGACGCTGGAAGCGCTGGACGCGGACGGGGTCACGCGCGCGGTCGTGCTGACCGGCGACGAGCGCGCGTTCGCCGCGGGCGCCGACATCGCCGAGTTCGCCGCCGACGGGCCGCGGCTCGAGATCTGGGACCGCTTGTGGTCCACCGGGCTGCCGATCGTCGCCGCGGTGCGCGGGCTCGCGCTGGGGGGCGGACTCGAGCTGGCGATGTCGTGCGATCTGCTGATCGTCGCCGACGACGCGCGGCTCGGGCAGCCGGAGATCAACCTCGGCGTGATGCCCGGCGCCGGCGGGACGCAGCGGCTGACCCGCGCGGTCGGCAAGACGCTCGCGAGCGAGATGGTGCTGCTCGGCCGCGAGCTCAGCGGGCGCGAAGCCGAGCTGCACGGGCTCGCCAACCGGGCCGTCCCGGCGGAACGGGTTCTCCCGGTCGCGCTCGACGCCGCGAAGCGGATCGCGCGGCAGTCGCCGCACGCGGTCCGCGTCGCGAAGCGCGCGATCGCGCGGGCGTTCGAGGACTCGCTCCACGCGGGGCTGATCGACGAGCGCCGCGCCTTCCTGAAGCTGCTGGAGGGCGACGACGCGCGCGAGGGCGTCGCCGCATTCCTGGAAAAGCGCAGGCCGTCATGGCAGGGACGATGACCGAACCGGTCGACCACCGCGTCGCGAGCGAGAACGGCGTCGCGACGATCACGCTCGCGCGCCCGCAGGCGTACAACGCGCTCACCGCCGATCTCCTCGAGTCGCTGCTCGCTACGTTCAAGGCGCTCGAGCGCGACGCTGCGGTGCGCGCGATCGTCGTCACCGGCGAAGGGAAGGCGTTCTGCTCCGGACAGGCGCTCGACGACCCGCGCACGCTGCCGCCGGGACAGCCGGTCGATCTCGGCGACACCGTCGAACGGCGCTACGGCCCGCTGCTGCTGAAGATCCTCACCGTCGAGAAACCGGTGATCGCCGCGGTGAACGGCGTCGCCGCCGGCGCCGGGATGGGGATCGCGTGCGCGTGCGACTTCCGCATCGTCGCGGAGAGCGCGTCGTTCACCACCGCGTTCGTGAAGATCGGGCTCGTCCCGGACAGCAGCCTCTCGCTC